>JALFQD010000324.1 GCA_022785265.1 Clostridium sp.
GCGATATTTTTGAACAAGGAGGAAATTTTATCAATAGAAAAATGTGGAGATTTATTTAGCAATGACATTGATAAATGTAAAGAAGAATATAAAATTCTTTCAAAACAATGGCATCCAGATAGAAATATAGATGATACTTCAGATGTGTTTATAAAAATTACAAAACTTTATAAAAGAGCAATTAATATGATTAAAAGTGGAACTTGGGAAAAGACAAACTACATTGAAATAAAAACAAATTCTTCAAAAACTCTAGCTATTAATTATTTAAGTAGTTTTAAGTTTGAAATAGGTATGTGTTATGTATGTAAAGAAAATATTATTTATGTTTTTGATGAAGATAAAGAAAAATATTATTTTAATGCTTTAAAAAGAATAGAAAGTATCAAATATAGTGATAAAAAAATGGAAAAGAATTTTTCAAAGCTTATGCCTAAAGTTCATAGCACTTATAAAACTTTAGAAGGAAGATGTTGTTTGGTTTTATCAAAGCCAAAAGATGCAGTTTTATTAAAGGATGTATTTGAATACTTTGATGGTTCTATAGATGATAAGCACGTTGCATGGATTATAAGCAGGTTAAGTAACATAGCTTGTTTCTTAAAAACAAATAATATTGTTCATAATGGAATTAATATAAATAATTGCTTTGTATCTTTAGAAAATCATTTAGTTTATTTATTTGGTGGTTGGTGGTATGCAACTAAAGAGGATGAAAAAATGTTAGGAACTACAAAAGAAATATTTAGCGTTATGCCAATATCTTCAAAGCAAAGCAAAAAATCAAATTCAGCTACTGACCTAGAATCAATAAAACTATTAGGAAGATATCTTTTAGGAGAAAAAAATTCAAAGGTTCCTAAAGAAGTAATTGAATTCTTAAATTCGGGTTCATCTGAAGACCCATTTAAAGAATTTGAAAAGTGGGATAAATCATTAATAAAGGCTTATAAAAAAAGAAAATTTATAAAAATAGTTATAGAAAATTTATATAAAAGGAGAAGATAGTTATGGGATGTGGATCATTTACAAGTAGAGATTGGGATAGTTATACAAAAAGAAGAGGATATACTGCTAGTTCAAGTGCAAGTGAGTTGTACAAAGCAAGAACAGTAAAACCAGAAATGGAGCCAAAAGGAATTGAATTTAGAGAAAGTTGTGATTCAAAGGAGCATCCAGAGTCAACACCAATAATTTTAGGATTAGATGTTACAGGAAGTATGGGATGTGTTTTAGAAACAGTATCTAAAAAGTTAAATAAACTTATATTAGAAATTTATGATAGAGAGCCAGTTAAAGACCCTCAAATAATGGTTATGGCATTTGGAGATGTGGAGTGTGATAGACACCCTTTACAAGTAACTCAATTTGAATCAGATATAAGAATTGCAGAACAATTAAATGATATATACTTTGAAAGAGGTGGGGGAGGAAATGCAGGTGAATCTTACACTCTTCCATGGTACTTTGCATCAAGACATACAAAAACAGATAGCTATGAAAAAAGAGGAAAGAAAGGATTTTTATTTACAATGGGAGATGAACCTTTCTTAAATAATCTTTCAAAAGAAGCTATAAGAAATTTCATAGGTGATGACATAGAATATGATTTATCAGCAGAGGAGCTTTTAAGTGAAGTGTCTCGTAAGTATGAAGTATATCACTTGATGATAGAAGAAGGTTCAGGAATGAGATACTATGGAGATAAAGTTATAGATAATTGGACAAAACTTCTTGGACAAAGAGCAATAAGAGTATCAGATTGCAGTAAAATTCCAGAAATAATTGTATCAATTCTTGAAATAGAAGCAGGAAAGGACAAAGAAAAAATAATTGATTCATGGGATGAAAAAACAGCAAAAGCAGTAAGAACAGCAATAACAGGACTTACTAAAATAGATGATTCTAATGATTTAATAGAGTTCTAAAAATATTGGGTAGGAGAGGGTAGCATGGAAAATGTAAAGATTGTAATAGGAGCAAATTTTGGTGATGAAGGGAAAGGTCTTATGACAGATTATTTTTCCTATGAAGCAAAGAAAAATAAAAAATCTTGCATAGTAGTATGCCATAATGGTGGTGCACAAAAAGGTCATACTGTTGTAACAAAAGATGGAATAAGACATGTATTTCACCACTTTGGCTCAGGAACATTTAATGGTGCTAAAACCTATCTTTCAGAAGAATATATAGTAAACCCAATAATTTTTAGAAAAGAATGGCTTGAACTAGAAAGAAAAGGAGCAAAAATAAAGTGCTATATAAATAAAAATTGTAGAATAACAGTACCCTTTGATATGCTTATAAACCAGATGATAGAAGAACTTAGAGGAAAAAACAAACATGGAAGCTGTGGACTTGGAATAAATGAAACAATAGTAAGAAATAATAATGAATATTTATCAATATATGCTTTA
>JALFQD010000372.1 GCA_022785265.1 Clostridium sp.
TGGAAGAATTAATAAAGGCATTCCAAGTGCAAGCCTTACAGAATTATGTCCTGCAAGATAGCCTGTGCATATAGCTTCTGTGTGTCCGACAAAAAGTCCACTTTTTTCTCCAGCACAAAATAAATTATCTACTCCATTTACTTTCATATCATCAGTTCTAGGAGCTACAGATAGATACCTTATAGAGTTTCCTTTGCTACCAGCATAAGGGTCTACATATTTTGCATGTTCTAATCCTTTGATTTTTCTTAACTTTTCTAAAGGATAATAGGTAGTCATAAGTTTTGCATGGCCTGTATCTAATAGAATCACATTTTCTGCAAATTCTTTTAAGGCATATTGTTGGCATACTTTAGATTTTAATTTTCCATAGTTAACATCTTCTTTAGGAATCTTTAATATAACAACTCCTTTCTCATTAAGTTCTTTTACAATTTCTTCTGATAAGCTTTCTTTAGCAAGTTTACATGAGCCTGAAAAAGCTCCTAAAACATCTCCACCACGTTCTCCTTGAATATCTGAAACTCCACATCTTTCACTTATACTTATTCTAGGTCCAAAAGCAGGGCATCTTAAAATACACATAGAGCATCCATTTCCATAGCGAAGACAATTTCCCATAGGACCTGTGGTTCCTGTAGTTTCTATAAAAACATCCCCCTCTACATAGGTATCATCAGAAAGACATATTCCTTTAATCTTATGAGAATCAAAATTAACATCTTGGACTCTACTTTCCATATGAATATTTATTCCTAAGTTCTTTACATAATCTCTAATTACTCCCTCTATTTTATTTACATCATAAAGGCTTGCATGCTTATGTCCTGGAAAATCTATATCCTTATGCCTAGAGCAGCTATCTATTACATTTACAAATTCATCCCCACCTAAAACCTTAAGTTCCTCTAAAGCAGTGTAACGACCATTGTTTCTCATAATTCCGCCTACATTTCCAAGTCCTAAAAGTAAATCTGTCTTTTCATATATATGAACTTCAGCTCCAGCTTTCTTAGCACTTATTGCAGCAGAAACTCCTGCCCAACCTCCACCAATTATAATTATCTTCATATTAATCTTCTCCCTTCAAAAATATTTCTTGGGTCTATTTGAAGTTTACAAAATCTTTTTACTCTATGATTAGAGTATCTTGCTGTGCAAGCACCACATATACCTTCACCACAACACATTTTAAAATTATTACAACACGAAAGAAGAATATCTTTTCTATCTAACTCGTCTAAGTATTCAATTACCCTGTAAGTTAGCACATCAGCACCAGCAATATGAATTAATTTTATGTCTTTATCAATTATAGAATTTTTTATTATAAATTTTCCTTCTTCTGAAAGCAAACCTTTATTAAGAAGGTTTGTCTCTTTTTCAATACAATTATACTTTTCTATATATTCTTTATAAAAATCCTCTTTAATTTTTCCATTATCTATATAAATATCTATATTATTGTTATTATTTTTAAGCCTTCTTATAACAGGAACCATAGGAGCCATTCCTATTCCTCTTGCAAGTACTAAAATATTATTGCCATATTGTTTTTCAATATTTTTTTGACCAAAAACTCCATTCCAATAAGGACCTCTTATTTGAATAATGTCATTTTCTTTTATATTAAGTAATTTTTTTGTCTTTATACCTCTTATTTCAATAGCAAGAGAGAGAATATTATTGTCGATATCAGAATCCATAACAGAGATTGGAATATCAAAGAATTGATTTTTGTCAGTTCTTATAAAAATATATCCTCCAGGTTTTACAAGGTCTAAAGCAAGTTTATGAGGTACTTCTATTTTTATAATAATTATTTCATCATCTTTTTTTAAATATTTTACTTCACAACAATAAGTACCTCTTCCTTTTTTTGCTTTCATTCCATTATTATATAATTCCTGATATATGCACACTCCATTCCAATTTAAACAATCACAAAAATGTTCTCCTTGAAGTTGGGAGCATAATATACATTCACCTGTTTCTGCAAGCTTACAAGGACAAAATTCTGTGCCACAATCTATGCAATTTGCATATTCTTTCATTAATAAAAACTCCTAAAATTAGTGTTTCTTATAATAAGATATTTCTTATAATACAAAATGTTACACACTTTATGTTACAAGGAATAAATATTGTGATAAAATGTGTATATAGAAGGGAGATGGTATTTATGGCAATGGCTAATGATATGTTTAACTTAGCAATGAAAAGACAACGAGAACTTATAAATGAAGATTTAATTGCTCTTATAGAAGAAAGTAGTATGAATGGAAAAACAAATTGTAGGGTTGATTATATTTCTGATGATGATAAAAAAAGATTAGAGCAGGAGGGCTTTAAAATAACAGAAAATCAAGAAATTAAGGAAGTATATGAGCATACTCTTCCTGTTCTTAATAAAATTCCTACAAAAAAACCTTTTCCTTATTATGTTATAGACTGGAGTGAAGCTTCTAATGTTGAAGAAAATCAACCAGCAGAAGAGGAACATAAAGAGGAAGAAAATCAACCAGCGGAAGAGGAACATAAAGAGGAAGAAAAAAAAAAGAGTGTTGGAGATTTTGCAAAAGAGTTTATAGAAAATTTAAGTAAAATATTAAATTTATTAGAAAAAGATAATGTAAACAAAATTTTGGATTTATTAGAAAAAGTTAATCAACAAGAAAGTAAAGAAGAAGCTAAGGAAGAAGTTCAAGAAGAACCTCAACAAGAAGTTCAAGAAGAAAGCAAGGAGGAAGAAGAAAATCAAGAAGAATAATTAAAATATTTTTAGAAAAATGGAGTTATCAATATGTATTAATACTTATATAAATGAAACTCAATAAGTAAGAAATAAAAAAACGTAGGTTACAGCGTAGGATAAAAAATATCTAATAAATAAGAAAGGAGAAAATTATTATAAAATGAAACTTATTAAAGATAAAAATTCTAAAAAAGCAAAAGTATTAGAAGTATTTTTGTGGATAATAGGTGGAATAGTTTCTGTTGTAATTGGAATACTTTTATTATTCCTTGTAATGAAGCTTTTAATTGGAACAGTTCAAGAAATAAAGCCATTTTGGTAATATATTGCATTATTATTTTAGCTAGAAGATTCTCATTTTCTAGCTTAATTTTTTTAAAAAGGAGACAAAAATGAATTATATAGAAGAAATTAAAAAATATAAGCCTTATAATATTCAAGAAGAGAAAGATAAGGAATTTATTTTAAAATGTATAAATGATTTTGATAATATTCTTACTCGTGAAAACATAATAGTTCATGTAACAAGCTCAGGGTATATTGTAAATAAGGATTTTACAAAAGTTCTTATGGTTTTTCATAACATATATAATAGCTGGTCTTGGACAGGGGGGCATGCAGATGGAGAGGGTGACCTTCTTAAAGTTGCAATAAAAGAAGCTAAAGAAGAAACTAGCATCACAAATATAAAACCTATTTCTAAAGATATATTTTCTTTAGATGTAATAACTGTTGAAGGTCATATAAGAAGAGGAGAATATGTATCATCACATCTTCACTTATCTATATGTTATCTTCTTCAAGGAGATGAAAAAGATACCTTGAAAATAAAAGAAGATGAAAATAGTGGAGTAAAATGGATTCCAATAGAAGAAGTTGATAAATATTCAAGTGAAGAAAAAATGATAAAAATATATAATAAATTTCATGAAAAAATTAAAAAACTTAAAAATTGAAAGTTGAGGTGAGTGTGTATATATAGTGGTAGTAAACATTTACATTTAAAATTGTATTCTATATATAGATTATAATAGATAAAATTTCCCAAAAGATAAAAAAGTATTTTTTTAATTTTGTAAAGTCTTTTTTTTAATTTTTTTTTGTGTATAATAAAGAATAGATGCTGAAAGGTATTTAATAATTCTTAAATAATAATAATTATTATTTAAAGTAAGGAAGGGAAACATATGAAGGTAATAAAAAGAGATGGAAGTAAAGTCCCATTTGATAAAAAGAAAATACGAGAGGCTGTTACAAAAGCTATGAAAAATGGAAGTGGAATATATCTTCCTGATATTGCAAGATTAATAGCTAATGATGCTGAAAAGTTTTTTAAAGCATCAGATGAAATACCAACAATATATAAAATAGAAACTTATGTATATGATAGATTAGTTCATTATGGTCAATCAGTAACAGCTAAAGCTTATGAAGGATATAGAGCTGTACAAGAATTTAAAAGAAATGTAAATACAACAGATGAAAGTATATTAGGTCTTATTCATAAAACTAATGAAGATGTTTTAAAAGAAAATTCTAATAAAAATTCTGTTATTGCTGCAACTCAAAGAGATTTAATAGCAGGGGAGGTGTCAAAGGATATTTCAAGAAGAAAACTTATACCTTCCTATATGGTTCAAGCTCACGACGAAGGTATAATCCATTGGCATGATATGGATTACACTTTATCACCAATATTTAACTGTTGTTTAATAAATCTTGAAGATATGCTTGATAATGGTACTGTAATAAATGATAAACTTGTTGAAACTCCTAAATCTTTTGGAACTGCTTGTACAGTTACTACTCAAATTATGGCACAAGTTGCAAGCAATCAATACGGAGGACAAAGCATTACAATAAAGCATTTAGCAAAGTATCTTAGAGTTACATATGATAAGTTCTATAAGTTTTATATGGAAAAGTATCATAATGAAGAGTTAGCAAGAGATTTAGCTAATGATATGAAGATGAAGGATTTAAAAGATGGTGTTCAAACAATAAGATATCAACTTTCAACTCTTCAAACAACAAATGGTCAATCTCCATTTGGAACAATTTATCTTGAAATAGAGGAAGGCCATGAATATGAAGAGGAAATGGCTTTAATATGTGAAGAGATGATAAAACAAAGATTAGAAGGAATGAAAAACTATAAAGGTCAAGAAATAGGAGAGGCATTCCCTAAGCTTGTATATCTTTTAGATGAACATAATTGTCTTGAGGGTGGAAAGTACGATTATATAACAAAGCTTGCTGCTAAGTGTACAGCTAAAAGGTTGGTTCCTGATTATCAATCTGCTAAAATTATGAGAAAAAATTATGAAGGAAATACATTCCCACCAATGGGTTGCAGAAGCCATTTAAGTCCTTGGAAAGATGAAAATGGAAATTATAAGTGGTATGGAAGATTCAATCAAGGAGTTGTAAGCTTAAACCTTCCTCAAATTGGTATAATTGCTGATGGAGATATGGAACTTTTCTGGGATATGCTTGACCAAAGATTAGAATTATGTAAGGAAGCTTTACTTGTAAGACATAATATGCTTATGGGTACATTATCTGATGTATCTCCAATACATTGGCAACATGGTGCAATAGCTAGGTTAAAGAAGGGAGAAAAAATAGATAAACTTCTTGAAAACGGATATTCTACTTTATCCTTAGGATATGTTGGAATATGTGAAATGACTTATGCTATGCTTGGAGTGAGTCATACTACTAAAGAAGGAGAAAAGTTTGCTTTAGCTGTGATGAATCATATGAAGGAAGCATGTGATAGATGGAAAAAGGAAACTGGATTAGGTTTTGGATTATATGGAACTCCAGCAGAAAACTTAATTTATAGATTCTGTAGATTAGATAAGCAAAGATTTGGAGAGATACCTCATGTAACTGATAAGCTTTATTACACAAATTCTTATCATGTTCATGTATGTGAAGAGATAGATGCTTTTTCAAAACTTAAGTTTGAATCACAATTTCACAATATAAGCCTTGGAGGTTGTATTTCTTATATAGAAGTTCCTGATATGAGCAGAAACTTAGAAGCAGTTGAGCAGATAATAAACTTTATATATCATAATGTACAATATGCAGAAATAAATACTAAGCCAGATATATGCTATAAGTGTGGTTATACTGGAGAAATCAAACTTGATAAGAATTTAAAGTGGTATTGTCCATCATGTGGAAATAGAGATGAAAGTGAAATGCAAGTTATGAGAAGAACTTGTGGATATATAGGTACAAATTTCTGGAACAAGGGACGTACTGCTGAAATAGGAGATAGAGTTTTACATTTATAAAGGAGCGTATTATGAACTTTGCAGAAATAAGAAAATTTGATGTATCTAATGGACCAAATGTAAGAACAACTTTATTTGTAAGTGGATGTACAAATAACTGTAAGGGATGTTTTAATAAAGAGTTACAGGATTTTAATTATGGAAAGCCATGGACTAAAGAAACTGAAGAGGAATTTATTTCTTATGTTAAAAATGATAATGTTTTGGGAGTAAATATCCTAGGAGGAGAGCCTTTAGAGCAAACTATGGATAATTCTCTTGTAGAGCTTTTAGATAGAATAAAAAAAGAAACTAATAAGCCAATATGGCTTTGGAGTGGATACCTTTATGAGGATATAATTAAAGATGAAAAAAAGCTTAAAATATTAAATTTTGTAGATGTACTTATTGATGGAAGATTTGAAATAGATAAGAGAAATATAAGTTTAAAATATAGAGGTTCTTCCAACCAAAGAGTTATTGATATAAAAAAATCTAAAATGGAAAATAAAGTTATTGAAATAGATAATATTTAAACTAAAAAGTAGCAGGAAAACAAAACCTGCTACTTTTATATTTTGTCCTGACTTGGAGCTAGTAGGGCAAAAGAGTAAACAATAAATTTACTCTGCATTTTTTTATTAAAAAATTCTTTATAATACTAAAAATTATATTTAATGAATGATATAATAAGATTAGTAATATTTTAATAGGGAGGTCAAGTATGGCTAATGAAATAAATAACTCAAATAATAAAGATGTTAAACTACAAAAATTATCAGAACAAGAATTAAAACAAGAATTAAATAATGACCATTCATCTTCCTATTCTCAAAGTGAAAAAGCATATTTAATTGCCAAATGTTCTGGAAATATTTTGGTTGAAGACATAAATGGTTTTAGGTTTGTTTCTAAAGAAGATATTCATTATTTTGATATAAACAAATATAAAATTATAGAACCACCATTTGAAACATACATAAGAGAGAAAAATAATTCATCAGAAAATAAAATTTTAAAAACAAATAATACAAAAGAGTCATCTACATCTTATAAAGAAGAGGATTTAACTGAAAATAAAACTGAGATAACTGATGATAAAAATTTAAGAAATATGAGTTTATCCCTTATGGAAAATATAAGCTATTTCTTATTTCAATCAAAAGAAGAACTTGAATTTTTTAATAATAATAAGTCATCCTCTTCAGGATTATGTGGTTATGGTTTAGATTTAATATAGCTAAGGAGTTTTTATATGGTAAAAGGATTTCATTCAAATTGGACACGTCCATTTTTTACTCTTAATAAAAATAAAGAATATTTTATAGAAGATTTTGAAATACTTACAACAATTTTATCAGCTTTAAAATGGAGAGAATTTAATGGAAGTATAAAAATGATAACAGATATTCAAGGAGCTGAATATTATAAAAAATTAGGAATTGAAGAGATATGGGATTTAGGAATTGATACAGCTTTAGAAAATATACCCCAAAGTATAAATCCTAATATCTTTTGGGCAGCAGGGAAGATTTATGCTATGAATTATGAAAAAACTCCATTTGCAATGATAGATACAGATTTTATAGTATGGAGCAGTGTAGAAAACCTTTTCAAGAACAAGGAATTATGTACTATTCATAAAGAAGACTTAAATTCTGTATATCCAGGTAAAGAAAGCTTTATTATGAAAGAAGGGTATGAATTTGATAAGGAATGGGACTGGGAAGAAAGACCTTGCAACACAGCTTTTACTTACATAGCAAATGAAGAATTTAAAAATTATTATACTACATCTTCTATTGAATTTATGAAAAATTTAAAAGAGGGGAATGATAGAATAATTAATATGGTTTTTGCAGAGCAGAGGCTTATTGCTATGTGCAGTAAAAAGATGAATATTAAATCAGAAGAAATTATTTCATTAAATACATTATTTAAAAATAACCAAAAGCTTTTTACTCACATATGGGGATATAAAGATGTTATGAAGAAGGATAATAAAAAACGTACTGAATTTTGTGTAAGGTGCCTAAAAAGGATTATTAAAGATTATCCTGACTTTGAAGATAAATTAATGAATATTAAAGACCTTAGTAAATATATATCTTTACTTAAAGATTAAATTTCACAAATACTTTCTTATAGTGTATAATGAAAGCGGAATAAATATATATTATAAAAGGAGAGAACAATGAAGAACAAAAACATTATTAAGAGGGTAGCATTAATACTTATGGCTATCTTAACTTCATTATCATTAGTTGCTTGTGGAAGTGAAAAGAATTCATCAAATGATAATGAAACAAAAACAACTAAGGCTAATCCAACAGCGTCAATAGTGGTAAAAGATTATGGAACTATAGAACTTGAACTTTATCCTGAAATTGCACCAAATACAGTAAATAATTTCATTTCTTTGGTTAATAAAGGATTCTACAATGGATTAACATTTCATAGAGTTATAAAAGATTTTATGATTCAAGGTGGAGACCCTAATGGTGATGGAACAGGAGGACCTGGTTATTGTATAAAAGGGGAGTTTTCTTCAAATGGCTTTGAAAACAATCTAAAACATACCAAGGGAGTAATTTCTATGGCAAGACTTGCCTTTCCTTTAGATTCTGCTGGAAGTCAATTCTTTATAATGACAGCTGATATTGAATCTTTAGATGGAGATTATGCTGCCTTTGGAAAAGTTACATCTGGTCTTGAAATTCTTGATAAAATACAAGATGTTGAAACAAATGAAGAGGACAAGCCTTTGAAAGATGTAGTTATTGAAAAGATAACAGTTGATACCAAAGGAGTTACATATCCAGAGCCAGAAACCTTAGATGAAGTACAATAATATTTTAAATTCTCACTTCTATAAATGGTGAGTAGTTTATGATTGGAGCATTGAAAAATAGAGTACCACAATTCATTTCTATTTTTTCAATGCTTTTATTTTGTAATTGATAATGAAAGTTATAAAACTAAATTTATTAAAAATCATATTAAAAAATTAATAGTAAAGAGAGAAAAATAAAAATATGTTTTTTATAATCTATTTATTGTATATTAATAAGTATTACAAATATGAAAATTGACTAGAATAAAGTTATTTGGTAAAATATCCTTGAAAGTCTTATTTTTCTTTTTTTTGTAATATATTTATTGAATAATAATATAAGATGAAAGGAGTGGTTTTTATGTCAAGTGATACTTCTAAAAAAGAAAAGGCTAAAAATAGAAAAAACGATGATAAAAAAGAGTTTTTTTTATTTCTCATTACTATTATCATATTAATCTTAGTTTTTTTATTTATTGTAAATCAAGAAGATACTAAAACTCCTAAAGAAACTGGTAATGTGACAATAGAAAGTGCTACTAATGAAAGTATTACTAATAAAGATAATAAAAATTTTAATGATGATAAAAAAGAAACTCAATCAATTAGTGAGAATGTAGTTAATGATAAATCTGATAATAAAGAAAATATTATGCCTAATGTGGATTCAAATGTAAATGATTCAAAAACTAAGTATTCTTATGGAAAATATACAATCTCACAAAGTGATGCCCCAACAGAAAATATAGGATTTTGGTTTGGACGTAATAAAGATTTTAAAAGACCAGAGGGTCCATTATCTATTGAAGATTTCAAAAAATACAATAGTTATTATTTAGGACCTGATGAGAAAGTTATATATTTGACTTTTGATGAAGGGTTGGATAATACCCAAGCAGAAAAAAATATGGATACTTTAAAAAAGCATAATATAAAAGGAACTTTCTTTGTTACAAAAGGATTTATTGAAGCTAATACAGATATAGTAAAGAGAATGGTAAATGAAGGTCATGTCGTTGGAAATCATACATATAATCATCCAAATATGGCTCAGACAGCAGCTGAAAATCCAGAACAATTTATAAAAGAACTTGCTGTAACAGAAGATACTTTTAAAGAACTTATAGGAACTGAAATGGATAAGGTATTAAGATTTCCAGAAGGAACTTTTAATGAATGTGCAATGGATTATGCAAATCAAATGGGCTACAAAAGTATATTTTGGAGTTTTGCTTATAAAGATTGGGCAGCTGAATGGAAT
>JALFQD010000393.1 GCA_022785265.1 Clostridium sp.
TAAGGAAATTAAATACACACACTATCCAATAGTCCTAGGTGGTGCTATACCATTTATAGTTCCTATGGCAAATGAAGATGGTGGAGGTAAAAACCAGGAGGTAAGAAAATGTCAGTAATATCAATGAAACAATTATTAGAAGCAGGTGTACACTTTGGTCACCAAACAAGAAGATGGAACCCTAAAATGGCTCCATATATCTTTACAGAAAGAAATGGAATCTACATAATAGATTTACAAAAGACTGTAAAGAAAGCAGAAGAAGCTTATGACTTCATAAAGAAAGTTTCTGAAGAAGGAAAAGATATCCTATTCGTAGGAACTAAGAAGCAAGCTCAAGAAGCTATAGAAGAAGAAGCAATAAGATCTAACATGCACTTTGTTAACAACAGATGGTTAGGTGGAATGTTAACTAACTTCGAAACAATAAAGACTAGAATTAAGAGATTAGAAGAAATTAAGAAAATGGAAGAAGACGGAACTTTTGAAGTTTTACCTAAGAAAGAAGTTGCAAAACTTATGGGAGAAATGGAAAAGTTAGAAAAGAACCTTGGTGGAATTAAGAACTTAGATGCAACAAATATTGGAGCAATGTTCGTTGTAGATCCAAGAAAAGAAAAGAATGCTATTTCTGAAGCTAAGATATTAGGAATACCAGTTGTTGCAATAGTAGATACAAACTGTGATCCTGAAGAAGTAGATTATGTAATTCCAGGAAATGATGATGCTATAAGAGCTGTTAAATTAATAACTGCTAAAATGGCCGATGCAATAATAGAAGGAAGACAAGGCGAACAATTAGCTGAAGAAGAATAGAATTATGAATAAGTAAGGTAGGTGAGAATTCCACTCATTTACCTTTTATCCTAAATGGGAAGGATTACTTTTTAAAATCAAGGAGGAATTTAAGAATGATAAGTGCAAAAGTAGTTAAAGAGCTAAGAGAAATGACTGGAGCAGGAATGATGGAATGTAAAAAAGCTCTTACTAAAACTGATGGTGATATAGAAAAGGCTGTAGAATATTTAAGAGAAAAAGGATTAGCAAGTGCAGCTAAGAAGGCTGGAAGAGTAGCTGCTGAAGGTCTTGTTAAGACTTATGTTACTGAAGATGGAAAGCAAGCTTCAATAGTAGAAGTTAACTGTGAAACAGACTTTGTTGCTTTAAACGAACAATTTGCTCAATTTGCTGAAAACTTAGCTAAGTTTGTAATTACTTCATCAGCTACAACAGTTGAAGAATTATTAGCAGAAAAGTTTGACGGAGAAAAGACAGTTCAAGAAACTTTAACTAATTTAATAGCAACTCTTGGAGAAAACATGACAGTTAGAAGATTCAAGAAGTTCTCAGTAGAAAGTGGAGCAATTCAAGGATATGTTCATGGTGGTGGAAGAATTGGTGTTATAGTTGAAGCAGTTTGTGAAACTGAATCACCAGTTGTAGCAGAAGTTGCTAAAGAATTATGTATGCAAGTTGCAGCAGCAAATCCTTTATTCTTAAGTGAAGCTGATGTTGATCAACAATCAATAGAAAAAGAAAAAGAAATATATAGAGTTCAAGCTTTAAATGAAGGTAAGCCAGAAAAGATAGTTGAAAAGATGGTTGAAGGAAGAATAAAGAAATACTACAAAGAAGTATGTCTTTTAGATCAACCATGGGTTAAAGATGGCGATAAGAGCATAAGCAAGTTAGTTGCTGAAAAGTCAAAAGAAGTTGGTTCTGAGATAACAATAAAGAGCTTTGTAAGATTTGAAAGAGGCGAAGGAATCGAAAAAGTTGTAGAAGACTTCGCAACAGAAGTTGCTAAGCAAATGGGTAAATAAAATTGAAGAGAACACAAAGTGTTCTCTTTTTTTAAAATATGAAAAGTACAAAGTAGTGGAGGGAATTAAATGACTGAACGTAAATATAAAAGAGTTCTTCTTAAATTATCTGGAGAAGCCTTAGCTGGAGAATCAGGATTTGGGTTAGACTTCAATGTAGCAAAAAGAATTGCATTAGAAATAAAAGAATTAGTAGATATGGGTATACAAGTAGGTGCTGTTGTAGGTGGCGGAAATATATGGAGAGGCAGAAGTGGCGAAGGTATGGATAGAACTACTGCAGATTATATGGGAATGTTAGCTACATGTATAAATGGATTAGCTCTTCAAGACTCTTTAGAACAAATAGGAGTTGATACAAGAGTTCAAACTGCTATAGAGATGAAGGCTGTTGCAGAACCTTATATAAGAAGAAGAGCTGTAAGACATCTTGAAAAAGGTAGAGTTGTAATTTTCTCTGCAGGTACAGGAAATCCATATTTTTCAACTGATACAACAGCAGCATTAAGAGCTGCTGAAATAGAGGCAGAAGTAATTCTTTTAGCTAAAAAAGTTGATGGAGTTTATGATAAAGATCCTCATAAATATGACGATGCTAAAAAATATGATAAATTAACATATTTAGAAATATTAGATCAAGGGCTACAAGTAATGGATTCTACTGCTACAACTCTATGTATGGATAATAACATTCCTATATTAGTATTTGGACTTGACGAACCAGGAAATATAAGAAAAGCAGTAAATGGAGAAAATATAGGTACTTTAGTTTCAAAGTAGGAAGGAGAATTTTATGATTAAAGATATTATAAAACATTCTGAAGAAAAAATGAAAAAGACAGTTTCTGTCTTAGTTTCTGATTTACAAACATTAAAAGCAGGAAGAGCAAATCCAACAATGCTTGATAAAATACAAGTTGAATATTATGGAAGTATGTGTCCACTAAATCAAGTTGCAAATGTAAGTGCTCCAGAACCAAGAGTACTTATGATAACACCTTGGGAAAAGCCTTTACTTAAAGATATTGAAAAAGCTATATTAAAATCTGATTTAGGGTTAAATCCTTCAAATGATGGTTCAGTAATTAGACTTATAATACCAGAACTAACTGAAGAAACAAGAAAGAATCTTGTTAAAACTGTAAAGAAATATGGAGAAGAATCTAAAGTTGCAGTAAGAGCAGTTAGAAGAGATGCTAATGAAAAGATTAAAGCATTAAAAAAGGATGCTGATATCTCTGAGGACCAAATTAAAAAAGGTGAAGAAGATGTTCAAAAGGTAACAGATATATATATAAAAGAAATTGATGCAAAGATTGCAGCTAAAGAAAAAGAGATAATGTCTATATAAGATAAATAAGAAAAACCTGCTCTTTTAGCAGGTTTTTATGCTATAATTTGTTTTATCTTAACTTAAATAAAAATTATGTATTTGGAGGACAAAAACTTTGTTAGATATATTTAATAGTAAGAAAAACAATGCAGAAAATACAAAAGATAATAATTTTCAATTAGATATGGAAAAAATTCCTGAGCATATTGGAATTATTATGGATGGAAATGGAAGATGGGCAAAGGCTAAAGGATATCCTAGAACAGTAGGGCATAAAGCAGGAGTTGAAACTATAAGAAGAATTCTTAAAGAAGCACAAAGACTTGGAGTTAAATACATAACATTATATGCTTTCTCAACTGAAAATTGGAAAAGACCAAAAGAAGAAGTAGGAGCTTTAATGAAACTTTTAGTTCAATATTTTAGATTAGAGCTTAATGAACTTCATGAAAATGGAGTTGTTGTTAATACTATTGGTGATATCTCTAAATTACCAAAAGAATGTATAGAGGAAATAAAAAAAGCTAAAGAAAAAACAAAAAATAATACTGGAATAGTTATGAATTTAGCACTAAATTATGGCGGAAGAGATGAAATAGTAAGAGCTGTAAAACTTTTAACAAAAGATGTAGCAGAGGGAAAAATATCACCAGAAGAAATAGATGAAAAATCTATAGAAAATTATTTATATACTGCAGGAATGCCAGACCCAGATATGATAATAAGACCTTCAGGCGAACAAAGACTTAGCAATTTCCTTTTATGGCAGTGTGCATATTCTGAATTTTGGTATTCAGACATAAACTGGCCAGATTTTACTGAACAAGACTTAAGAAAAGCAATTTTTGACTTCCAAAATAGAGACAGACGTTTTGGTGGAATTAAATAAATTGAGGTGAAGATATGAAATCTAACAACAGATATTTAGGTGCTCTTATGATTGCACCCTTTATTATATTTGTATTTTTAGGTGGAATTTATTTAAAAATATTTACTATAGCTTTATCAGTAATAGGAATGCATGAATTTTACAGTGCTTTAACAAATAAAGGTTTTAAACCAGTTCATTTAGCAGGATATATTTTATTATTATTTTATTATGCTATGGGCAATGATTTTAAGAGTTTAATGTTTCTTATTATATTAGCAACCTGTATATTATTAATAGTTCCTATAATGACAGAAAAATATACATTTATTGATTGTTCACTTACTTTATTAGGTTTTATATATGTAGGTGTATTATTTAGCTTTATATATTTAGTAAGTGAAAAAAATGGAGGCAATTTTTATGTATGGCTTATATTTATAGGCTCATGGATGACAGATACTGCAGCATATTATGCAGGAAGATTTTTAGGAAAGCATAAATTATGTCCAAGAGTAAGTCCTAAAAAAACTGTTGAAGGGTCTATAGGAGGTCTTTTAGGAGCAACTATTTTTTGTGGTATTTTAGGAATAGTTACAAATCATTATATAGATTCAATTTCTCTTTACCATTTCTTTATTATAGGAGCATTATGTGGAGTTTTTAGTCAATATGGAGATTTAGTAGCTTCAACAGTAAAGAGATATGTAGGCATTAAAGATTATGGAAATATAATACCAGGGCATGGTGGTATTTTAGACAGATTTGATTCAATTTTATTTTCAGGAGTTGTAGTATTTTATTATTTAACTTTCATAATTGGAATTTAAAAAAATTTAAGTGTGAATTATTGCTTTGAACTATAAGAATTGAAAAGTCAATAATTCACACTCTTTTTATTTTATAGGAAATTTATAGTATAATTTTATTGTGACATTTGACAAAAAAGCAAAACCAATACTCAAAGATAAACTTAATATAAAAGTTACTTTATGCAATTAATTTTTTAAATGTCACAAAAAGATTGCACCATCAGGAAATTATATTATTGTTCTGAATTAGAACTATAAATATAGAAGATAAAAATAATAATTTATTAATATGGCAATAGAAATAAATCATATACTTAAATGAAATCAATAAAGGAGAAAATTTATGGATTTCTTAAAAAAATATAAAAAATTAATTGATTTAATACTTTTATTTGCATTTATATTTATAATTACCATATTAATAAAAACATACTTTAGACCATTTATTTCTATGGCAATTATATATATAGTATCTTCACCAATATATAAAATATTACAAAAGTTTAACATTCCTAAAAAAATAAGTGCAATTTTATCTGTATTTATG
The DNA here is from genome assembly GCA_022785265.1 of Clostridium sp. Lineage (GTDB taxonomy): Bacteria > Bacillota > Clostridia > Clostridiales > Clostridiaceae > Clostridium. The sequence continues at coordinate 5,384 of JALFQD010000393.1, forward strand.
GTAAATCTTCTTGTAATTATAATAATAATTTATCTTGGAAATTCAATTTATTGTTTAGGAAAACAAATATATGACAATAATATAAAACATATAGAAATTTTTTTCTCATATATAAAAAGTTTATTAAAACATATAAATATAGATTTTTCTAATAAAAGTGTATTTTCCTTTTTTAATAATGATTTAATTAAATCTAAGGCTATAAATACTGGAGAAGAATTAATTTCTTATTTTATAGGAAATATTTCAGCTTTTTTTCTACTTATAGATATTGATAAAATAAAAAAATTAATAAAAAATATCATGCCTATAGATTTTATACTTAAATTTTATAATGAAAAAGAAAGTATAAAACAGATGATAGTTATTGAAGGTATGCTAGTTATTATATCAACATTAGAAATAATAATTGGCTTTATGATTTTTAAAGTTCCAAAAGCATTTATGTTTGGAATTGTTTGTGGAATTTTAGATATTTTGCCTTATGTAGGAACCATAATTGTATTTATTCCAATAATAATATACAATATAATATTGAGAGAATACTTAAGAGCGTTTGGATTAATATTTTTATTTATATTAGTTCAAGTAATAAGAGAGATTCTTGAAGCAAAATTTTTAAGTGATAAATTAGATTTACATCCCCTTTTAATATTATTATCCATTTATATTGGAGTAAAAATTTTTGGGATGCTAGGAATAATTATAGGACCAATGTATGGAATATTAGCAAAGGGAATAGTTTATAGTGATTAAATCACTTATTTTTAGGAGGACTAAGATGAAAAAAATTTCTATTTTAGGGGTTACAGGTTCTATAGGAACTCAAACTTTAGATGTTGTAAGAAATTCAGATGATATTAAAGTTGTAGGAATTAGTGCAAATTCTTCAACTGAAAAAATGAAGGAAATCATTAAAGAATTTAAACCTAAATATGTAGCAATGATGAAAAAAGAGTGTGCAGAAGAATTAGAAAAATTCTGTAATGAAAATTCTATTGAAATAGAAATATATAGTGGTATGGAAGGACTTATAAAAATTTCCACATTAGCTGAAATTGACATGGTAGTGACATCTGTTGTTGGTATGATAGGTCTTGTACCAACAATGGAGGCAATAAAAGCCAAAAAAGATATTGCATTAGCTAATAAGGAGACATTAGTAGTTGCAGGAGAACTTGTTATGAAGGCAGCAGAAGAAAATGGAGTAAAAATTCTTCCAGTAGATTCTGAACATAGTGCAATTTATCAATCATTAAGAGGAAATGACTTATCTACACTAAAAAAGATAATTTTAACAGCCTCAGGAGGTCCTTTTAGAGGAAAAAAAGAAGAGGAGCTAAAAAACATAACATTAGAAGAAGCTTTAAATCATCCTAATTGGAGTATGGGAAAAAAGATAACCATAGATTCAGCTACACTTATGAATAAGGGGTTAGAGGTTATAGAAGCTCATTGGTTATTTAATTGTGATTATGATAATATACAAGTCGTAGTTCATCCACAAAGCATAATTCACTCTATGGTAGAATATAAGGATGGAGCAATAATTGCAGAATTAGGCTCAGCTGATATGAGACTTCCTATTCAATATGCTTTAAATTATACTAAAAGAAAAAAGGAAGTAGCAAAATCAATAGATTTTTATGAAATATCTAAATTAACTTTTGAAAAACCAGATATGGATACATTTAAATGTCTTAAAATTGCTTATGAAGTAGGAAAAAAAGGAGGACTTTTACCAACTGTTTTAAATGGAGCTAATGAAGTTGCTGTTCAGTTATTCTTAGATAGAAAAATTAAATTTTTAGAGATAGCAGAAATTATTGAAAATACAATAAAAGAATTTGAAGATGAATGCAAAAAAGAACTTAATTTAGATAATATAATAGCTTTAGATAAAAAAGTGAGAAATTATGTTATAAATAAATATAATTAGGAGGAAGAGATGTATTTTATATGGGCAATATTAGGCTTTAGTCTTATAATAATAGTTCATGAATTAGGGCATTTTATTTTAGCTAAGCTTAATGGAATAAAAGTTTTAGAATTTTCAATTGGAATGGGACCTAAGATATATTCATATCAAGGAAAGGAAACAAAATACTCAATAGGACTTCTACCAATAGGAGGATATGTAAATATGCTTGGAGAAGGAGAAGAGAGCTATGAAGAGGGAAGCTTTTCATCTAAGCATCCACTAAGAAGACTTTCTGTAGTACTTGCAGGAGCTTTTATGAATTTTGTTCTTGCAATGATTATATTTATTATTATATTTAGCAAAATTGGTTTTAGCATACCTGTAGTAAGCTCAATAGAGGATAATATGCCTCTTAAAGAAGCAGGACTTTTAAATGGTGATAAAATAGTTGAAGTTAATGGAAGTAAAATTCATACAAGTTCAGATTTATCATTAGAAATAAGTCAAGCAAAAGACTCTACTATGAAAATTGTTTATGAAAGAGATGGAGAAAAAAAGGAAGCTAATGTTACTCCAGTTTATGATGAAGAAAGAGAAACTTATAGAATTGGTTTTACTTATAAAACAGTAAAAAATCCTACTGTTTTTCAATGTGTGAAAGAAGGTGCTAATGAAACAATTTCCTTAGTATCACAAACATTTAAATCACTAGGAATGATTTTTACTGGAAAGGCTAATCTTAAAACTGATGTTGGAGGACCTGTTACAATAGTAAGAATGTCATCGCAAGCAGCTAAAGTTGGTATTATGAACTTATTTATGCTTGTAGCTATACTTTCTGTAAGTGTAGGAATATTTAATCTTCTTCCATTTCCAGCATTAGATGGAGGATGGTCAGTTCTTCTTATTATTGAATTTATAACAAAGAAAAAAGTTCCAGACAAGGTAGTAGGAGTATTAAATACCATAGGATTTATGATTCTTATAGGAATTATGGTTTTAGTTACAATAAAGGATATTTTATATCCAATTAATTTATAGGAGAGAAAATAAGATGAGGGAAACAAGAAAGGTTAAGGTTGGAAATTTGTTTATTGGAGGAGATGCTCCTATAACTATTCAATCTATGACTAACACAGATACAAGAAATGTAGAAGAAACTTTAAAGCAAATAAGGGAATTATATAATGCAGGGTGTGAAATTATAAGATGTGCAGTTTTAGATATGGAAGCTGCTGAAGCCTTAAAAGAAATAACAAGGCTTTCTCCAATTCCTGTTGTTGCAGATATACATTTTGATTATAAAATGGCGATTCTGGCTATTGAAAACGGAGCTGACAAAATAAGGATAAATCCCGGTAACATCGGTGGAGAAGACAACCTTAAAGCAGTAGTTAATGCGGCAAAAGCTAAGAATATTCCGATAAGAGTTGGTGTTAACAGCGGCTCTCTTGAAAAAGAGCTTGTTGAGAAGTACGGTGGTGTAACAGCAGAAGGTATAGTAGAGTCTGCGCTTGATAAGGTCAGAATGATTGAAGAAGCAGGATATGACAACATTGTTGTATCTATTAAGTCATCAGATG
>JALFQD010000028.1 GCA_022785265.1 Clostridium sp.
AGAGCTTCAATATTAGATATATTTAGTGTAAGCAAAACATCTCCAACTTTCACTTCATCTTTAGGCTTTACATTTATACTTTCTATTGTAATTCCATCTAAAGAAGTTACATTATGGCTTTTAGATTCATAAATCACTCCAAAACCTGTTATTTCATGATTTATAACACCATCTTGTGGCTTTCCTGTAGTTACTCTTGGAACAGTTAATGAATCTGAGAATCTAGATAATAGAGTTAATATAAACATTATTATTAAAAAATAAATTATAGTGCTTATAGCTTTATATTTTTTTCCTTCCTTAATCATAAACTACTCCTTTCTAGCCCCTCTGCTGATATTCCTTCCTTTAGGTATTTTTGTCCTGCAAAAAATACAATAAGTGATGTTACAAGAGTTACCAAAGAAGCTATAAATGCCATATCTACATTTTCTAAGCTTATATTTGGCAAGTATAATGATAATGGCCATTTACTTTGATTTTTTATAAAAGTTATTGGTTGCTCTATTAAGTTCCAATATTCTATAAACTCTAAAACCATTGATGACATTATCCCTGGAAGACCTAATGGTATTCCAATTTTAAAAAATATCTTTGTTTCACCTGCTCCATCAATTCTTGCAGATTCTAAAACATTTTTAGGTATATTTTTGAAAAATCTGTACATAATAAATACAGGAAAGGTTGAAAATATTCCTGGAACTATTAAACTTAATCTTGTATTTATCATAGAAAATTTATCTAAAATCAAATAAGAAGAAAGCATTGTAACTTGAAAAGGCATAAGCATCACAACTATATATAATGTAAATAATATTTTTTTACAAGGAAACTTATACTGTGCAAACGCCCATGCTGCTGGAGTTGCTATAAGCACTTGTCCAAAAAGTATTGCTACTACTAAAAATACAGAATTCCAAAACATCACAAAAAATTCTGGACTGTCTAAAAGTAATTTTACTAATGATTTTAAAGTTGGATATTGTGGAATTAATGGCCAATTTATAAATCCTGATTTATTCCCTAAAATAGGTGCTAAATACTCCTTTAATTCATCTGGACTCATAAAAGAACCAGCTACTACAAAAATAATAGGAATAATCATAATTAAAGCTAAAACAATTACTATAAATTTTAAAATACTCCTTTTCATTTAATTCTCCTTTTCCCAGCTTCTTTGAAGCAAAATTATTAAAATAAATGTTACTACTGCCATAACCACAGAAGCTGCTGATAATTTTCCAAATGCTAAATTTCTAAACCAATTATTAAAAATATGTTGAAGCATATACATACTTTCATGAGGATAATTTCCTGCAATTAAATAAGCTTCCCTAAATACCTTAAAAGAATTTAAAAGAGACAGTACTGTAATTGTATACAAAGAAGGCTTTATTATAGGAAATGTTATTTTTGTAAAACACTTAAATTCTGATGCTCCATCTACTTTAGCTACTTCATACAATTCCTTTGGCACAACACCTAATCCTGCAACCCACAATATTATAGTATACCCCAAGTTTTTCCATATATAAGTAACAACTAATACCCAAAAAGCATACTTACTATTCATAAAATCTATACTTTCTATATTGAAATAATTTAATATATTGTTAAGTATTCCTTGACTATTAAATACTATTTTCCATATCAAAACTACTGAAGCAATTGGTATTGCCATAGGAACCAAAAAAGCAGTTGTAGGTTTTTCTGAATTTCTAAAAAATCTTTGAAGCACTACTGCAATTCCTAATGAACTAATTATTAATAATGGAATGCATATAAAAACAAATTTTATTGTATTTTTTGCTGCTAGCTTAAATGCATCATTAGTAAATATCTCTTTATAATTATCCAATCCAACAAAGCTTCTTAAAACTTCATTTTGAAAAGACCTTATTATTACATCTATAAAAGGAATTAAAATAAATATACTTACTCCTATGAAACTTGGAATAATAAAAAATAATGCTCTCTTATTAAAATATTTTTTCATATGACATTTTCCTCTATTTCTAAACTAGACTTGCTTTATAATTACAGCTATTTTTATTCTGATAAATATATCATTTACATAATATCAAAGTAATCTCTAAATAATCTCTAAATTCATCTAATAATAGAATTAAATTCTACTTTTTGTTATAATTTTTACTGAAAGGATGTGATTATTTTGAAGGTACTTTTGGTAGAGGATGATGTTAATTTATGTAAATCTTTGAGTTTTCAATTAAGGAAGGAAAATTTCATTGTTGATATATGTAATGATGGTGAGGATGGATTATTTTTAATTAATGAAGATTGTTATGATTTAATTATTTTAGATAGAATGCTACCCTCTATTGATGGTATATCAATTTTATCTAAAATTAGGAAAAAAGGAATAAATACCCCAGTTATATTATTAACAGCTTTAGGAGAAGTTAAGGATAGAATAACTGGTCTTGATTGTGGTGCAGATGATTATATTGTAAAGCCTTTTGATTTTAATGAACTTTTAGCAAGAATAAGATGTGTAACAAGGAGACCAAGAAAGATAGAGACAGTTAATAAATTAACCTATAAGGATATAACTTATGATGTAAATGAACGCATACTTACTTCCCATTCAAAGTCATGTTCCTTATCTAAAAGAGAGGGAGATGTTTTATCATTATTTATAAAAAATCCTGAAGTTACTATATCTCGTGATAAGTTATTATCTTTAATATGGGGAAGTCTTTCTGAGGTGGAGGATGGCAATATTGATAATTACATATATTTTATAAGAAGGCGTTTAAAAGCAGTAGAAAGTGTTCTTAACATTAAAACTGTTCGTGGACTTGGCTATAAGCTGGTGGTTAATAATGCTTAAAAAATTACATATTAAACTAACAATAATTTGTACCATATTTACAGGAATCATATTATTAATAACCTCTTTGTTTTGTTTGTATTCAGCTAAAAAGAGTCTTATTAATAACGAATATGGTAATTTTAAAATATGCTATAATACTATTTATTCCCATCTTCAATCTGAAAATACAATAAGTTACTCTTGGCTTTCTCAAACAGAAGAAAATTATAATATAATTTTATACATAGAAGATAATTCATCTCCTATTTCATATAATTCAGTCATAGAGTCAGAGAAAAGAAATGAGCTTATTAAATATTTTAAAGATTTTGCTATTGATAATTATGATTTTGATATTTCTTCTAATAAAATAAATACTAAAGCTTTATTTAATATAGATTTTTCAGGTAATTATGAAAAAGAAAAATATTATGTATCTGTTGGTAGTATAAATAAGGGTTCTAATAATATAGGAGTGCTTATTATATACTCACTAGAAAATTGCTATAACAAAATATTTACTCAAAATATAACCTTTATTTTTATAGATATAATAGCCTTATTATCCTTAGGCTTCTTTGCTTATTTTTTTACTAAGCATACAATTAAACCAATAGAAAAATCTCAAGAAAGACAAGTACAATTTATAGCCTCAGCTTCCCATGAATTGCGTTCTCCTTTAGCTGTTATTACCTCTGCCTCTTCTGCTTTAAAAAAGGCTTCTCCTAAAGACCAAGAAAAATTTATAGATATGATATCTTCTGAAAGCAATAGAATGGCAGGGTTAATTAATGATATGCTTTTACTTGCAAGTGCTAATAATGAATCTTGGTCTATTAACAAAACTGAGGAAGAATTAGATACAATTTTATTAAATACATATGAAGAATTTGAACTATTAGCAAAAGAAAAAAATATATCACTTTCAATAGAGCTTCCTGATTATGAAATTCCTAAATGTAAATGTGATAGGGAGCGTATTATACAAGTCCTTTTTATTTTAATAAACAATGCCTTAAGCTATACCCAATCAGATGGAAAGGTAAAATTATCTCTTAAAGCTTTTAGTAATCATATTGAAATTTATGTTATTGATAATGGTATTGGAATAAGTGATAAAGATAAAGAGCATATTTTTGAACCCTTTTATAGAAGAGACTCTTCTCACAATAGCAAGGAGCATTTTGGACTTGGACTAAGTATTGCTTATGAAATAATAAGACTTCATAAAGGAAATATTATAATTAAAGATACCTTAGAAAAAGGAAGTACATTTATAATATCTCTACCAAATTAAACTATTATTATCTTGGTAAGTTATCTATTAAAATAATATAAAAAATAAGCCTCTACAATTAATTTTTATAATTTGCAGAGAGCTTATTTTTTGTTTTGTAAAAATCACCCAGTACCTAATATACTATTCAGATAAATATATTTTTAGCTTTTTCTCTATATTAGTTATTGTTTCATCCATTGAAGCTTTTCCTTCAACGTAAGCTACCATTTCATCAATAACTTTATTTATTATTTCATTTGGTATGCTCCATCCATTATATTTTTCAACTAAAGACATTACTTCATTAATTTCCTCATCTTTTAATGGAATCCCTTTAAGTTTTGTAACATTGCCTACAGCATCTGTAAATGTATTTTCAAAGTTTTCATCTAATTCTTCCTTTAGTTCATTAAGTTTATTTTTTAATACATTTTTATTTATTGGTATTCCAGTTAAATCTTTTTCTTGATATTCCTCTGTAAGAAGTTCTTTAATAAAATCCTTTGCTATTTCTTTATTTTTACTTTTTGATGATAATCCAATTAAACTTCTT
>JALFQD010000103.1 GCA_022785265.1 Clostridium sp.
ATGGACTTCCATCAGGTTTTGAGTTAGATTTAGACATGATTGATGTTGAAATGAAAAGGAGAGCACCTGGAAAAAGCAAGTTATCTACTGCTAGAAAAGAAAGTGATATTCCAGAAATTTTAAGTGGATATTTTAATGGAAGAACAACAGGTACACCTCTTTGTGGAATTATAAGAAATGGAGACCAACATTCTAAAGATTATGGAAAGCTTAAGGATTTAATGAGACCAGGTCATGCAGATTATACAGGAAATATTAGATACAAAGGCTTTAATGACTATAGAGGAGGAGGTCATTTCTCAGGAAGAATTACAGCACCATTAGTATTTGCAGGTGCAATATGCAAACAGATATTATCTTCTAAGGGAATAGAAATAGGAGCACATATAAAAAGTATAAAAAATATAAAAGATAAGTCTTTTGATTATACAAACATATCAAGTGAGCAATTAAAAGAATTAAAAAGCAAAGAACTTCCTTTATTAGACCCTTCAAAAGAAGAAGAGATAAGAAATGTTATCTTAACCGCTAAAAATGATTTAAATTCAGTTGGTGGAGTAATTGAATGTGCTGTTATAGGGATAGAACCAGGACTTGGAGACCCATTTTTTGATTCAGTAGAATCAAGGCTATCTCATCTTTTATTTTCAGTTCCTGCTGTAAAGGGTGTTGAGTTTGGATTAGGATTTGGAATAACAGAGCTTTATGGCTCAGAAAGCAATGATTCTTTCTATTATGAGGGAGAAAAAGTAAAAACAAAAACCAATAATAATGGAGGAATATTAGGTGGTATAACAAGTGGTATGCCTATAGTATTTAAAACTGCTATAAAGCCTACTCCATCAATTGCAAAAGAGCAAGATACAATAAATATTTCAACTAAGGAAAATGAAAAGTTAGAAATAGTAGGAAGACATGATCCTTGTATAGTACAAAGAGCTGTGCCAGTAATTGAGGCAGTAGCAGCTATTGGAATTCTTGATTTAATAAAGGAGAAATAATCATGGCAGGTTTAGAGGATTTTAGAAAAGAAATTGATGAAATAGATAAACAGCTTATTGCTCTTTTTGAAAAAAGGATGGATGAGGTTTTAAAGGTAGCTCAATATAAAAAAGATAATAATCTTGATATTTTTCAAAAAGGAAGAGAAGAGGCTGTAATAGGAAAGGCTCTTGCAAACTTAAAAAATAAGGATTATTCTGATGAAGTAGTAAAGTTTTTAAATGCTACAATGGAAATAAGCAGAGGGCTTCAAAAAAGAAAGATTTTATCAGGAAAAAAAGCTAAAGAAATAGAAATAAATACACAACCTATAAAGAAGAATAGTAAAGTAGGATATCCAGGAGTACAAGGTTCTTTCTCTGAGGAGGCTCTTGATAAATTTTTTGGAGAGTGTGTACAAAAAAAATCTTATCAAGAATTTGAAGATGTATTTAAAGCTCTTGAAGAAGGAAAGCTTGATTATGGAATAATACCTATAGAAAATTCAACTACTGGAGCAATTTCTGCTACATATGACCTATTAAGAAAATATGATTTTTACATAGTTGGAGAAGAGTGTATAAGAATAGAACAAAACCTTATTGGATTAGAAGGTACAATATTAGAAGAAATTGATGAAGTTTATTCACATACTCAAGGAATTGAACAAAGTAGTGAATTTTTAAATGAATATAATCATTGGAAGCTTATACCTTTTCATAATACTGCAATAAGTGCAAAGCTTATTAAAGATTTAGGAGATAAGAGTAAAGCTGCTATAGCAAGTAAAAAAGCAGCAGAAATTTATGGTCTTAAAGTAATAAAAGAAAATATCAATAATGAAAAAGATAATTTTACAAGATTTGTAGTAATTTCAAGAAGCTTAGATGTGGTGCCAGATGCAGATAAGGTAAGTGTAGTATTTTCATTAGAAAATGAAGCAGGTACTTTATATAGATTATTAAGACATTTTGCAGAAAATAATATAAACATGATAAAGATAGAATCAAGACCTATGAAGGATGATTCATGGAAATATTTCTTGTATGTAGACTTTGAAGGTACTTTAGAGAGCGAGCTTGTTAAAAAAGCATTAAAGCTTATAGAAGCTAATTCTGAATATTTTAAGCTTTTAGGAGCATACAAAACTGCAATTAAATAGGGGGATATTATGGAGTTTTATGGACTATTAGGAGAAAAGTTAGGTCATAGTCTTTCTCCTATAATACACAAAAAGATATTTGAAAAATTAAATATAGAAGGTGCATATAAGCTTTTTCCTATTCCAAAAGAAGAAATATACAAGGTAGGAGAGAGCATAAAGCTTTTAGGAATTAAAGGAGTTAATGTCACAATTCCATATAAACAAGAAATAATGAAACAGCTTTTTTATATTTCAGATGAAGCTAAGAAAATAGGGGCTGTTAATACAGTTTTACTTAAAGATGGAGAGCTTTATGGATATAATTCAGATTATTTTGGCTTTGGAAAAATGTTAGAAATAAACAACATAGAAGTTAAAGAAAAAATAGCAGTTGTGCTTGGATATGGAGGAGCTGCTAAAGCTGTTATAACATATCTTTTAGATAACAATGTTAATAAGCTTTATGTTGTAAGTAGAAACAAATCTCCAAAAGAAGGATTAGATTCAAGAGTTATTTTGATTGATTATGAAGATTTGAAAAATATTAAAGGAGATATTTTAGTAAATACAACTCCTGTTGGAATGTATCCTAACACTGGAAAATCACCAGTTGAAGAAGATGTTGTTAATAACTTTTCTTCTCTTGTGGATTTAATTTATAATCCTAAAGAAACAGAGTTTTTAAGACTTGGAAATTCATTGGGGAAAAAGACATGTGGAGGGTTATACATGCTTGTTGGACAAGCTGTTAAATCTCAAGAAATATGGCAAAACATGAAGCTAGATGAAAAAATATTAAATGAAATTTATGAAGAGCTTAATAAAGAATTTATATAGAGGTGGCATACATGAAAAATTTGAAAAGTAATATAGTTTTAATAGGTATGCCAGGCTGTGGAAAAACTACAGTAGGTAAAGTTTTAGCCAAAAGATTAGGTTATAAATTTTGTGATATGGATTCATATATTCAAGAAATATCAAAAAAGACAATAAAGGAACTTTTTGAGCCTGGTGAAGAAAATTTTAGAGATTGGGAAACAAAGGCTTGTGAAGAACTTTCAAAATGCAGAAATACAATTATTGCCTCTGGTGGAGGGGTTGTAAAAAGAGAAAAAAATATAGAGATATTAAAAAAGAGTTGTACAATTCTTTTTATAGATAGACCTGTGGAAAGAATTATAAATGATGTGGATATAAATTCAAGACCTCTTCTTAAAGATGGAAA
>JALFQD010000181.1 GCA_022785265.1 Clostridium sp.
TTCTCTTTCTAAGACCATAAGTTTTCACAAAATTTTCAGTGACAAGCTAATAGCAATAATCTTTTTCAATCAATAGCTGTGAAAAAAATAAAGGTTAATAAAAAGGGACTGTTGCATCAAGAAATAATAATGCAATATATAGTAATTTGTTAGGTAACTATTTATTGTATATTGTTATTAAATTTCTTTTTGTGACAGTTCCTTTTTTAAAAAATTATTTTATTATATTAGCACTATATTTCCATGCAAGAACACGAAAAACGGCTTTATCTATAATGGATAAATCTAATTGACCATTTTTTGCAGCTGATAATAGGTTATTATAGCTTGTTTCATAATCACTTAAAATAAGTATATCATTCCCTGCAAGAACAGCTAAAACAGCAGGGTCTTCTCCATTTGTATAAAGGCTTATCGCATCCATTGCGAGGTCATCTGTCATAATAACACCAGTAAAGCCTAATTTATTCCTCAAAATATCATGAACTGAAGGGGATAGAGAGGCTGGATAATTTTCATCCATAGATTTTACAATGTTATGTGAAACTAATATTCCTTGAACTTTAGAATCTATCCCTCTTTTAAATGGAATAAAGTCAGAAGCTTCAAAGTTTGAATAATCTCTATCATCAATTGCTATTCCAGTATGAGTATCTACATTATTTCCATAGCCTGGAAAGTGCTTTAATACACTTGAAATATTATTTTCAGAAGAAGTTTTTATAACTGTCTCAACAAAATCAGCAGTTTTTTCTGCATCTTGTCCAAAGCTTCTTTTATAAATAAAATCATTAGGGTCTGTAGAAACATCTGCAACTGGTGCTAAGTTTACATTAATGCCTAAAGAATTTAAAAGTTCACATTTTTCTTTTGTATCTGAAGCTATTTTTTCAAATCCCCCTTCTGCAAAAAGTTCTTGAGGTGATTTAAATTTTTCACTTCTTAATTTTGGATTACTACTAACTCTTACAACTGTTCCACCTTCTTCATAAACTCCTATAAGCATAGGAATTTTTGAAACGTTTTGTAGAGAAGTTATATCTTGTTTAAGTTGTTCTTTGGTTTTTCCTTCTGTATCTGAAGCAAATAAAACAACCCCTCCAAATTGGTATTTAGAAATTATACTTTCAGCATCTTCAGAAGGACATCTTGCAAAAATCAATTGTCCTATCTTTTCTTCTAAGGTCATGGATTTAAGCTTTTCATAAGCTTCATCATAATAATCAGAAAAAATTCCATTATCAGCATAATCTTTTGGAATTTTTGATTCATTTTTATTAAGAGAATTATTGCTAACAGTTTTGCTTGAAGGAGTAATAGTATCATTTTGATAATTATTATTTGTTCCTTTAGAGCAACCTATGTAAATAAATGATAAGAAAATTGTAATAATAGATAAAAATAATTTTTTATTCATTTTATCACCAACCTAAAAATATGATTTTTATAAATTAGTATAACACATAATAATTGTTTAGTATAACACATAATAATTGTAAGGTAGTAAATTTATAACTTAATAAATTTAAAAAAGATTAATATTTTGATAGGGTCATAAATGCGATATAAAAAAGATAATATCTTATTATATTTAATTCATTGAAAAAGAAAATCTTTTTGTGTATACTCGTTAGTGCATTTTGATTAACATAATAATAATGGAGGACATAATATTGAAAAATAAAAAAGTAACATTACCACCAATAGGAATGCGTATAATAAAATCTGCTATTGGAGTATTTTTAGGCTTTGTAATTTATTTGCTTAGAGGAAGAAATGGAACACCTTTTTATACAGCACTTTCAGTTCTTTGGTGTATGCAACCTCAAGTTAGTGATTCAAAAAGCAAGGCAATTCAAAGAACAATAGGAACTATGATTGGTGCTTTTTATGGAATGATAATGATACTTATAGAATATTATTTTGGTAGTTTTCAAAGTGAATTTATAAGATTTTTATTAATTTCTTTATTTATAATACCAGTTATTTATACAACAATTGTTTTTAACAAGAAAAATGCATCATATTTTTCATGTGTTGTGTTTTTAAGCATTGTTGTAGTTCATATCACAGACGATAATCCTTATTTTTTCGTAGTTAATAGAGTTTTAGATACAATGATAGGAATAGTATTAGCCTTTGTAATTAATACAGCAAGAATACCAAGAAAGAAAAGGAAAGATGTTTTATTTGTTTCAGAATTAGATAAGGTGTTATTAACAATGGAGGAAAAATTAACACCTTATAGTAAATTTGAATTAAATCAAATAATAGAAGATAGTGCTAACTTTACAATAGCCACTATGAGACCACCAGCAGCATTATTGTCAGCTATAAATGGTATAAATTTAAAGCTACCAGTAGTGGTTATGAATGGTGCTATGTTATTTGATGTGAAAAAAAATAGATGTCTTAAGGTTTATGAAATTGAAAATTCAGCAGCTAAGGAATTAATAAGTTTCTTTAATAATAGGAATTTTCATTGCTTTGTTAATGTTGTAGTAGAAGACTCTGTAATTATTTATTATGGAGAATTTAAAAATGAGGCAGAAAAAAGAATTTATGATAACTTAAGGTCATCTCCTTATCGTAATTACATGAAAGAAGAGCTTCCAGATAATCATGGTGTTGCTTATTTGATGATTATTGATAAAAGAGAAAAAATTGAAAAGGCATATAAAGACTTAAAAAATCTTGGCTATGTAGAGAAATATAAAATTTTAAAATATGATTCAGATGATTATCCAGAATATACTTATATTAAAATTTATAACAAAAAAGCTGAAAAGAAGAATATGATTGAATATGTTAAGAATATGGTTGGAGCAGAAGAAGTTACTACTATTGGAAATATTGAAGGGATTGAAAATAATGTTACTAATGAAGATGACCCTAACAAGATGATAAAGAAACTTAAAGGTATGTATGAGCCATATTTTTGGAAATAAAATTTAATGACAATTAAATTTTAAGGTTAATTTAAGCTTTTTCTTATAAATTTAATTGGTGCAGTAAAAAATATTAAAAATGGAATCAAAGAAAAAACTGGGAAAAAAGCAGTTTTACAATTTACTTTAGCAATTATTATTTTAATAGCATTATATATGCCTATTTCAAATTATTTATTTAAGTAATAATTAAAAAATCAAGATAAAAATATGAAGTTTTAAATATAGGATTAAATAATTGATATAAATAGAATAATATATTTATTAAATGTTTAAAAATTTAGTATATTCATAAGGATTTTACTTATTATTACTTGAATAATTTCATAAAGTGGTGTATTCTTATAAGTAAGGCATAAAGCTGAAAAAAAAGTAAATTTGTTTTTAACAATGAAAAATTTTCATTGTAAATATATGCAAATTACTAGGAGGGTTTTTTAATGAATAAGATTTATTATCAAGAAGATTGTAACCTTTCATTATTGAAAGGAAAGACTATCGCCGTAATTGGATATGGTAGCCAAGGACATGCACATGCATTAAATGCAAAGGAATCAGGATGTGATGTTATAATTGGTTTATATGAAGGAAGTAAGTCTTGGGCAAAGGCAGAAGCTCAAGGATTTAAAGTATATACAACTGCAGAAGCT
>JALFQD010000186.1 GCA_022785265.1 Clostridium sp.
AACTTATTTTTAATGCTTTTTTAATATTTTTATAGATTATAATTTTAAAATAAGTTGATATTCTTAAATTTAATGGATATATTATTAGTATATAAATAATTTTTGAGGTGTATATAATGAAATCAAGAGATATTTATTTAAACAAGTTAATACAATTTAAAGATAAACCATTAATTAAAGTTATTACCGGAATAAGACGTTGTGGGAAATCTACTCTTTTAGATTTGTTTGAAGAATACTTATTAAATAATAATATAAAAAAAGAAAATATTATACACATGAATTTTGAAGATTTAACATATGATGAAATTAAAGATTACAAAGATTTAAATAAATACATTAAAGAAAAAATTTTAGATAATGATAAAAAATATATTATCCTAGATGAAATTCAACAAATAAGTAATTGGGAAAAAGCTATTAATTCTTTTCTTGTTACACTTAATTGTGACATATATATTACTGGTTCAAATGCTTATTTATTATCATCTGAAATATCTACACTTTTATCAGGACGTTATGTTGAAATAAAAATGCTTCCTTTATCTTTTAAAGAATACTTAAATTTTAATGATTATAATACAAAAGAAAATTTAGAAGAACATTTTAATGATTACTTATTATATGGTGGACTTCCTATAGTTTCATATGTTCATGATAAATCAGCAATTCGAAATATACTTTCTGGAGTATTTAATACTGTTATAATTAAAGATGTTTCTAAACGTAATTCTATAAGAGATATTACATTGTTAGAAAATTTAATTCGTTATATAGCTCAAAATATAGGTAGCCCTATATCCTCAAAAAATATTAGTAATTATCTAAATAGTGCTGGACGCAAAACTTCTACTGAAACAATTGATAATTATTTAAAAATGCTTGAAAATGCATTCATAATATATAAAGCTAATAGATTTGATATTAAAGGAAAAATGTATTTAAAAACTTTAGAGAAATATTATGTTGTAGATACTGGAATTAGGAATGAATTATTAAGCTTTAAAGATGGAGATTATGGTCATATGCTTGAAAATTTAGTATATCTTGAATTATTAAGAAGAGGATATTATGTATCAGTTGGTAAAATAGATAATCTTGAAGTAGACTTTGTTGCTCAAAATTATGATGAAAAAATATATTACCAAGTAAGTGCAAGTATATTAGATGAAAACACTAAAAAAAGAGAATTAAACCCTTTTGATCATATTCCAGACCACTATGAAAAAGTTATTCTTACAATGGATAGAACTCCAATTAAAGATTTTAATGGTATAAAAAATATAAATATAATTGATTTTTTATTACAATAGCAAACTATATAAGGAGCTATCAAATTAAAGTAATTAATCCAATAGCTCCTTATAATAAACTTTCTAGCATTTTCTTTTTTCTTTATAAACTAAGAATATTCCTATAGAAACTAATATTAAAGCAATTAAAATTTTCACATTAAATATATCATCACCAAGCACAATTGCAGATAAAACACTTCCAAACACAGGAATAAGAAAATTAAATACACATATTGTGCTTACCTTATTATATTTTAAAAGTTGTGTCCAAATAGCAAAGGCTACTGATGATATTAATGCCATATATATTAAAAGAAGTGATGATTTTATTGTAAAACCTGTTAAATTTCCTCCAAAAACTAAACCTAATACAATTAATATAATACCTCCTATAAAAAGTTGGTATCCTGTGACAATTGAAGCATCTTTATTTCTAGTCACTTTTTTGCTATAAATTGAAGATATAGAAAGCATAAGAGCAGATAGCATTATAAAACCTTCTCCTTTAAATTTAAAGGAAGTTTCCATTAAATTACTTCCATCTAAATTAACTATAATTACTCCTAAAAATCCAATAATACAACCAACAATTTTATTAAAATCTATCTTATCATTTTTATATATAAAATGAGCTAATATTATGCTAAAAAATGTTCCTGTACCATTTATTATTGAGCCTCTCACTCCTGTTGTATATGCCATTCCTATGTAAAAAAATATATATTGTAGTGTTGTTTGTATTATTCCAAGCACTACAAATTCCTTTGTATCAGTTTTTGAAAAAGAAAATAATTTTTTTCCTAATGCTACTTGGCTTATAAGTACAAAAATTCCTGCCATAGCAAATCTAATCCCTGCAAAAATTAACTTTGTGGCAATGTCTTCTCCTGGAATGTTGAACATAGAATAACCAATCTTTACAGCTGGGAAAGCACTCCCCCATAATGCACAACATATAGCTGCTAAAAATACAATATTCTTTCTGTTTGTATAAAATTTTGTTTTGTCCATTTTTCTATTCTCCTATTTTAAATAAATCCTCTACTATAATATCATAATTACATAAAATTCTATATTTTAATATCATTTTTCATAATTCTTCAAAAATAATCATCAGTTACTATTAAGAATTTTCTAAAAATTTAGTTGACAAATCAATCCATTTAATAATATAATTGTATCACAGATGAATAATAACAAGCCTTGATTAGGAGGAGTATACTTATTTTTGAAACAAAGAGAGGAAATGCAAGGTGTAAATTTCCATGATAAAGAAGTAGAATGTAGCCTAGGAGCTTTTAATAGAAATCATTTTTGAAAGTAGAATTAAACGGAGTACCTACCGTTAAAAGGGTAATAATATCGATAAATTTTATCTGTATTATAATGAGTGTGTATTTTTTAATGCAAATTTAGGTGGTACCGCGATGATTTTTTCTTCGTCCTATTGTTTCAGGATGGAGATTTTTTTTATATTATTTTAGGGGAGTGAAAATATGAAATATAATGGTGCTGAAATCGTTGTTAAATTACTTGAAAATCAAGGAGTAGAATATATTGCAGGAATCCCTGGAGGATTTAATCTCCCAATATATGATGCTTTATACTATAGTAAAATTACTCATATTCTAGCTAGGCATGAACAAGGGGCAGCCTTTATAGCTCAAGGAATATCTAGAACCACAAATAAAGTAGGTGTTTGTATGGCAACCTCTGGTCCTGGTGCAACAAACTTGCTTACTGCTATTGCTGATGCAAAGCTTGATTCAATTCCTTTAGTAGCAATAACTGGTCAAGTTCCTCTTTCTGCTATAGGTACGGATGCCTTCCAAGAAGTTGATGCTTATGGATTAACTATTCCTATAACAAAGCACAATTTTCTTGTAAGAAATACTGAAGATTTATTTACTATAATTCCAGAAGCCTTTAAAATAGCTCAAGAAGGAAGACCAGGACCTGTACTTATTGATATCCCTAAGGATGTTCAAACAAAGGTAATTGAAATTGATGATTTTCCTTCATTTACTGAAGCTATGCACAAAAAAAAGAAAGCAGAACTTAAAAAATATGCTTTAAAGGATATTGCAGATGTAATAAATAAATCTAAAAAACCTATAATATTTGCTGGTGGTGGAATAACTAGCTCTCACTCAAATGATGATTTATATAATTTTGCTAAAAAGAGTAATATTCCTGTTACTTTAAGTCTTATGGGAATTGGAGCTTTTCCTCATGATGATGAATTAAGCCTTGGTATGCTTGGTATGCATGGTGCTCCTTATACAAATTATTTAATTAATGAAGCAGATTTAATAATTGCTTTAGGAGTAAGATTTGATGATAGAGCTACTGGAAATGTAAAAGAATTTTGTCCTAATGCTAAAATAATTCATGTAGATATTGATGCATCTGAAATAAATAAAATAAAACCTAGCAATATATCAATGGTAGCTGATGTAAAAGAATTTTTAGTAGAAGTTTTACCATACATAGAAAAAAGACTTAGAACTCAATGGTTAAACAAAGTTAAAGAATATAAAATTAAATATCCTCTACCATCATATAATAATCCAATGCACCCAGCAAATATTATACCTTTTATTGCATCAAAAGTTCCTGAAGATACTATAGTTGCCACTGATGTAGGAGAGCATCAAATGTGGACAGCTCAAAGATATCCAATAAATAAACCAAAGACTTTCTTGACTTCTGGTGGTTTAGGAACAATGGGATTTGGTTTGCCAGTAGCTATTGGAGCAGCTTTAGCTAATAAAGATAAGGAAATTTTATGCTTTAGTGGAGATGGTTCAATACTTATGAACATTCAGGAACTTGCAACTCTTGCAGACTTTGGACTAAATGTTAAAGTAATAATTTTAAATAATAATCATCTTGGGCTTGTTCGTCAACAACAAGAACTATTTTACAATAAACACTATATAGCATCACGCTTTATATCAAATCCTGATTTTAAATTAATAGCTCAAGGCTTTGGAATAAAGAGTTGTGATTTAGGAACTGAAGAAAATCCTTTAGATAAATTAGAAGAATTGCTTAAAACTCCTGGTCCATGTGTAATTAACTTACCAGTTCCAGCTATGGAAAAAGTTTTACCAATGGTTGCTCCTGGAGGCTCAAATACAGAAATGATAGGTGGTGTAGTATATAATGATTAATACAGATTTTTTTATTATAGAATTACTTGTTAGAAATCATCCTGGTGTAATGAGTCATATTACTGGACTTTTTGCAAGAAGAGCTTTTAACTTAGAAGCCATATTATGTTCTCAAACTGGTGATGGTAGCACTAGTAAAATGTTTTTGCTAGTAGAAAATAACTCTGCTTTAGACCAAGTTATAAAGCAACTTGAAAAACTTTATGATGTATTAAAAGTATCTGTTCATTGTGATTATGATAAATCAGTTTTTGAAAATCTAGATGATGTCTTAAAAATAAGGTAATACTAAAATGTAAATTATTAAACTTAATAATTTATCCAAATTTTATTTATAATCTTCTGATATTAAAAAATGAGCTTTACACAAATAAATATAAAACAATATGTAAATTTCAAAATTATTTTATATTTTTTGTGTAATAGCTCAATTTTTAATTTTAAAAGGTCAGTTAAGGTCAAATAAAACATGTTGCTTATTTTTTCTTTCTAAAAATTTTACTTACTACTAACTTTATGTATTTTCATTTTCCTTAATAAGCTTTTTTAATTTATTTTGAACTAACCATAATTTTTTCTGCTTTCTATTGTATGCAACCATTCTATTTTTATTGTTTTTATTTTCATCAATAAGTCTTATATACTCTGCATCTGCAATTTTTAAAGCATCTTCAATTACTAAAAGTTCATCTTTAGTAAACATTTTATCACTCTCCACTAAATTATTTTTTATTTTTATTATATCAATTTCTTTAAATAACTTCGATATTTTTTAAACTCTGTTTTATCATAATATCTTAACTTATAAATTTTTAATAATACTTATTGACTTTTTTTAATTTTAGAATTATTCTGAAAATATAAAAGTAAATAATTTATGTAATTGGAGGTTAATATTATGGAAAATTTAAAAGGTACTAAAACAGAGACTAACTTAAAAACAGCTTTTGCTGGAGAATCACAAGCTAGAAATAAATATACTTATTATGCTAGCAAAGCAAAGAAAGAAGGTTTTGAACAAATAGCAAATCTATTTCTTGAAACAGCAAATAATGAGAAAGAACATGCAAAAATATGGTTTAAGCTTTTACATGATGGTATGCCAGACACAGTAGAAAATTTAAAAGATGCTGCTGATGGTGAAAATTATGAATGGACTGATATGTATGCTAAGTTTGCTAAAGAAGCAAAAGAAGAAGGCTTTGACCATATAGCATATCTATTTGAAGAAGTAGGTAAAATTGAAAAAGAACATGAAGAAAGATATCGTAAACTATTAGCTAACATCGAGGGGGGATTAGTATTTTCTAAAGATGGAGATACTATTTGGCAATGTTCTAATTGTGGACACATACATGTTGGACAAAAAGCTCCTGAAGTATGCCCTGTATGTAATCACCCACAAGCATACTTCCAAGTTTTAGCTCAAAATTATTAAACTTTATTGTTAAATTATCAAATTATATAATTTAGCAATTAATATAGTTTTCTATAAAATAAAAAATAGTTAGTTGCCATAAAAATGACACATACCTTTAATATAATAAAATCATAAAGTTAATATTATTTTTATCCCCATTTAAATTTTAATCATCCCCCCTAAAAATGATTAAAATTGAAGCACTTGTTTCCCCAACAAGTGCTTTTTTATTACTTTATGTTAACTTAGAGCCAGCAGTACAAAAAAAACAAAGTAATAATTAACACTTTTTTATTTATGTTTTGGTAACCTATGTTACAGACTTTTTCTATTTCTCTGCTTAAAATAATAATCAAATAAAACAGTTTTAAGGAGATGTGATTATGGAAAATAAAATGTTTTGCTTTCAATGTCAAGAGACAGCAGGGTGTACTGGATGCACCAAGTTTGGTGTATGTGGAAAAAGCCCCGACTTAGCCAGAATGCAAGATTTATTAATATATGTAACTAAAGGGGTAAGCGAAATAACAACAAAATTAAGAGCTGAAGGACAATCCATTCCTTTTGAAATAAATAATTATATAACATTAAATTTATTTACAACAATAACAAATGCTAATTTTGATAATGATATTTTTTATACTAGAGTGTTAGAAACTTTGAAAATTAAAGATGAACTCTTATCTAAGTTAACAAATAAAAATGGACTTTCTGATGCTGCTATTTGGAATGGCAAAACTAAAGAAGAACTTGATAAAAAATCTTATACAGTAGGAGTACTTATAACTGAAAATGAAGATATAAGAAGCTTAAGAGAATTAATAACCTATGGATTAAAAGGCATGTCAGCATATTTAAAGCATGCAAATGAGCTTGGATATGATAGTGAGGAAGTAAATGCATTTATGCAAAAGGCTTTAGCATCTACTTTAAACAATTCTTTATCAACTGAAGAATTAATAACACTAACTTTAGAAACTGGTAAAGTTGGTGTAGATGGAATGGCTTTATTAGATAAGGCTAATACTGAAAGTTATGGAAATCCTGAAATAACTAAGGTTAATATAGGTGTTGGAAAGAGACCTGGAATATTGGTTTCAGGGCATGATTTAAAAGATTTAGAAGAGTTATTAATTCAAACTGAAGGTATGGGAATAGATATATATACTCATTCAGAAATGCTTCCTGCACATTACTACCCTAAATTAAAGAAATATTCTCATCTTGTAGGAAACTATGGTAATGCATGGTGGAAACAAAAGGAAGAATTTGAAAGCTTTAATGGACCAATATTAATGACAACAAATTGTATAGTTCCACCAAAGGATTCTTATAAAAATAGATTATTTACTACTGGAGCTGCTGGATTTGTAGGATGTACTCATATAGAAAAAGATGAAAATGGGAATAAAGATTTCTCAGAAATAATTGAAATGGCTAAGAATTGTGAAGCACCTTTAGAAATAGAAAAAGGAGAAATTCTTGGAGGTTTTGCTCATGCACAAGTACTAGCGCTAGCTGATAAGATAGTTGAAGAGGTAAAAAATGGTTCCATCAAAAAATTTGTAGTAATGGCAGGCTGTGACGGAAGAGCAAAATCAAGAAATTATTACACAGATTTTGCAAAGGCACTTCCTAAAGATACTGTTATACTAACAGCAGGGTGTGCAAAATATAAATACAAT
Source organism: Clostridium sp. (assembly GCA_022785265.1). Taxonomy (GTDB): domain Bacteria; phylum Bacillota; class Clostridia; order Clostridiales; family Clostridiaceae; genus Clostridium. Next base: position 7,577 of record JALFQD010000186.1, read on the forward strand.
AAATTACACCTTGGTGATATAAATGGAATTCCAAGAGTTTTAGATGCAGGTCAATGCAATGATTCTTACTCTTTAGCATTAATAGCCCTAAAACTTAAAGAAGTATTTGAATTAGAGGATATTAATGAACTTCCATTAGCCTTTAATATTGCTTGGTATGAACAAAAAGCTGTAATAGTATTATTATCACTACTATATTTAGGTGTTAAAAACATTCACTTAGGGCCAACCCTTCCTGCATTCTTATCTCCTAATGTTTTAAAAGTTTTAGTAGATAACTTTAAAATAGCTGGAATAACTGATGTAGAAAATGATTTAGAAATTTTATTAAAGTAAAAATTTTATAATTTCACTAAAAAGAAAGAATATATTTTTTTGCTCTTCCTTGGACAAATTCCAAGTTAGGCAAAGAAATATATTCTTCTACTTTAACTAAAATTTATATAATATATAAGATTTCTTTAGGGTTTTTAATAATCTTCATTGGATTATAACTTTCTAATTCTTCAATTGTCCTAAACCCCCAAGCAACTCCTATTGTATCCATTTTAGCTGAAATTCCTGTTTTCATATCTGTGTTTGTATCTCCAAAATAAAGGCATTCTTCTGGAGATACTCCAAGTTCTTTTGCAATAAGTAATGCTCCTTCTGGGTCTGGCTTTATTTTTACATTTTCTCTTTCACCATATACCTTGTCAAAATAATTTTCTCCAAATATTGCATTTACA
>JALFQD010000226.1 GCA_022785265.1 Clostridium sp.
TCCACTATACCAAGGGTCTTGAATATCTTTTTTATTATCTGTAAAGTCCATAAGCCTAAATACTTTATTTTCCTTATCTTCCTTTACTATTTTTAAAATATTTCTTACATTAACCTGCTCCATTCCTATTATGTAATCATATTTATCATAATCATCTTTTTTAAGCTGAACGGCTCTTTTTCCTTCACAACTTATATTATGCTCTGCTAACTTTTTCTTAGCTGGAGGATAAACTGGATTTCCTTTATCACCCCATATTTCTTCTGTAGAGGTAGCTGAAGATTGCACAAAAAACCCCTTTTCTATTCCCATTTTCTTTACCATATCTTTAAATATAAACTCTGCCATTGGCGACCTACATATATTTCCATGACAGACAAACATTATTTTTATCATATTTTTCTCCTTTCTAAAATGCCGAGTTTTGCAAGAGTTTATCAGCATTTCTGAGCATCATATTTTTTTCTCTAAAACTACATTTTTTCAAAATAAGGCAAATCAGTGTAAATCACTTCCATGTGTATTAGTAAAATTGTAGTCAGTTAAAGGTGTATATTATTTAACAAATAGGTGTGTAAAAATCAAGCTTCTTTATCTTTTCATCATTTGATAAACCTGAATTTACTATCTTGATATAGATATCTACAACTACCATTTTGTTTAATCAATATTTATAGATACTTTTTAAATATCTTTTTTATCTTAAGGCATACATCCATTATCCAATCAAACTGTTCTAACCACTTATCCTTGTTATCAAAATTAACGGCTTTCTCAAAAATAATACGACTCGCCTTTCTTTCCGGCAACTCTCTCCAATCAAAATGCAATCCCATACTTTCTTCAATCTCATCCTTATAAGAATACAAATTCTTAAATAACTCTTTATCATCATTGATATAAAGTTCAACACCTATTGCATTTTTCTTTTGAATCTGTGTTACACTAATATGGTAAGCTGATGAACCAATACTAAAATCCATCCATTGATCTGTTGTGGGTTTTCTATGGTTAAATGCCTTAGAAAATTCAGAATTTTTAAAAGCATAATCATTAAATTTTTGCCAATATTCCATTCTCTGCTGTTGTATTGGATTTGCTGCAGATGTTTTCTTTACTTCTTTTGTCCAATCATTAGGTCTTTCCACAACATTAAATGATGGAGCAATCTGCGAATCTCCTATTTGAAACAACTTTATTTCACATAGGAAAAAACCTATCTTTTCATCTGTATGATTATTTAGCCATTCGATTGCCGCTTTATGTTCCTCTCGTGCGTGTTTTACTATCCAAATAACCACATCTGCACCTTTGCCGGATGCATAAGTTATTAATTTGCCAAGGTGGTCATGGTCAGTATCCTCCAACTGATTTTCAATAATAATCTTTCTATCTGTTCCTGTTTCAGATGCGTAAATATCCACATTGAAATCTCCTACTGATGATTCTGTCTCGTCAACAGTAATATCAAGACTAACAGCATCTGCAAGCAGGTCAACATTCTCTGCTAACCAAGGAGTAAAGTTTAATGCCTCATGTGGCCACACGCTCCTCAAATCTGTTATTTCCTTTAATGTACCAAGGTTTATCATTACTTTTCTATCCTCCAATCAAAAAAACATCTAGAATTATCCCACATACCATAAACAGCTAATCATATGCAACATGGATGAAATTCTTTAATTTACAATGCTTTACCTATTTAAATATGAACACAAAATCACTAAATTATATATAATAATTTGTTTATCCATTTTTGTGGCTACTGATTGCAACAACCTCCACAGAATTTTTCTAAAAAATAATCTTCACATTAAGAAATGTACTATATTCATCAAAATCCCTCGAAAATTAACTATTTGCCTGCTCTATTACTGCATTATGTATATCCTCATATTTAGACTCAATTGCTCCTAACTTTATTAATGCATTAAGCCCAATTGACCTTGAATTCTCATATTCTTTACTCTCATTAAGCACTTTTGATGCTAAAACATAAAATTTCCACTTTGTAGTATCAAGTATATTTACCTTGTCTTGATCAGTTTCTGTATAAACACAGAATACATAAACCTGTGCCTGTCTTCTTTTTTCTGTTTCATAAATATTGCTATTCGGAATCAATGCATGTGTTTTCTGTATTCCAAAACGAATAGCAGACAACTTCTCTTGCCCCCACACTTGAAGGTAAGCCGATGTTTTAACTTCTATTGTTATACCATCCTCAGAAAGTATGTCATATTTCTCCCAATTAACTCTTCCTTCACCTTTACCTCCAACAGCACAGGCCACCAAATATTCTGCAAAAGCACCACGTTCGACATTATCTAATAAACAAGAATGTGCCCACTTCCAATAATCAAGTACAGTAGATACTTTATTTCCTTGTCCATCCGTGATTATGTCCTCTCCCTTATTTCTAATATGTAACTCATGGTATTTCATAGCATCTCTCCTCATACTTCTAATGTATCTATTATAGCACACATCTTTTTGTTAAAACACCAATAATCCTCTTGTGTGATACACGCTTTCAGAATTATCATTTCCACATCTTATTTCTCTATCAAGTACCATGATACAAGCTATGGCACCTATAACCATTCCTTTCTTCTTGAGATGTACTACATAGTAATTCTCTTATTTTCCTAAAAGTCAAATTATTTAAAGCTAACTCTGTTTAACAATAACTTACCTTATAACAATACCTCAATCCTATCGTTAAAGGGGATCAAATGAATGTTTTATTATTATAATTATCTCCATCTTTAAATTGTAATGCGTATGCTGTAAGTCTATAATAATTTGTTCTTTTTAATATTTTTATTGTCTCTTCCTCATTATCAACTATCATATTTCTACTTTTTAATATTTGTAATTGTTCATCAAATGTTTTTGGCTCTTTAAGTTTAAAAGTTTGTTCAATTGTTCCTCCACATGAAAAAATCCGCCTGGTTCGCATTGTTAAGAGGCATGGCGGATTAAAAAAAAGATTTCTTAATGACTTATACGGTTCGCATTGTTAAGAGGCGCTACAAGTACTGTTAATATTATATTATACTAAATACTAAAATCTATAATTTGTATACTTAACTTAAAGTTGATTTAAAGAAATTAATAGTTTTTCTTGCATATTAAGAATTTCTTTTACTGCTGCCCTTACTGCTTTATCTGTATCCTTCTTAATATCTTCTGAATCATTAAGGTTATACCATTTTGTACGAAATACTCTTTTGTAACGAAATTCCTCTCTTCTCTTATCATTTAGCTTAAGGTTATCAATTATTTTTAGCATATTATTCATCTCATCTTTTGGCATATTCCATCCAGCAAGTTCAAAAACTACATAAAAACGACCATCTTGAATATTAAACCAATATGAGTATACATTTAAACTTTCCCATGAGCTTTTTGGTTCTTCTAATAATGGAAGTACTGAATCCATTTCCTTTGTTCTAAAAACACAATCCCATTCTTCATCATATATAATTTTTCCTTCTTTAGATAAGCTCTTAAGCACATCTTTTATTGCATTTGTTAGTTGCATTTTGCCATCTGTTCGATACTCATATATCAAATCCAATGCCTTTTTATGCTTATTATGTGCTTTAAATATTAAATAATATATAGATATGTTAAAAAACTTCAACAAAATATATTACTCTCTATTCTTCGCCAAGCTCCTCGAATGCTCTACGGCCAGAGGTGACACCTACCCCTTCTCCTTGCTATGTTTACGCAAGTTTCTTTTTATTTATATATCCACTTAAGTTTATTATTTTGGGTATAGTCAATAAACTTTTAATATCTTCTTTTTTAAATAATGTATTATCAAATT
>JALFQD010000269.1 GCA_022785265.1 Clostridium sp.
CTATGGAATAGATTTAACATTTATTTTAGGTGCAGGTCTTGGTTCTGTATTTACAAATATATTTGATGAAAAAGCAGTACTTTTTTGTTGTATTATTCTTGGAATTGGCTTTATTGTAATGTTTTTAAAAGAAGATATATCTATATATAACTAAAATATTAATTTTACTTTATAGCTTAAAAAGTAAGAATATGTTTTTCTTTAGTTAAAAGTGTGAATTATTAGCTTGTGTTTGGTTAAAACTAGCGAAGTAATTTCACACTTTTTTATTATCATAGAAAATTATAATATATGTATTACTTAAAGTTTAATAGAAAAAGTAGGTTTAAAATATTCTTTTTACTTAAATATGTTTTTGTATTTAAATAAAAAATCCTCATTAAATAACTTGTTATAAAAAAGAATATTGTTTGAATAAAACTCACTATCACTCTCCTCTTCATATTTTCCTAAAAGATAATTTGGATAATTGTGAAGGCTTACTGCCATTATTTTTACTTGGTCATATCTTTTTATTTTAAGCTTTTCTATAAGCTGACAGTTAGCAAATATTATTGCATCTATATGTTTTATAGCCTTCATATAATTATAATTTCCCAACATAAATGGAGCAAGATAAAATGGACAAGCATAATATTTAGATTTATTAATAAGAGTTTTTATAGTAGAAAAATTCATCTTTTCTTTTTCTCTAAGTGCATGATTATAAAGCCTTAGTTCATTTATAAAATGCTCTGACTCTGGAAAGTTTTTTATGTTTATATAAATATCTGTCAAGTTAGTTAATATACATTTTAAAATTCTTTTTTCTATCATATTGTAAATGCACCACCGCTTATTATAATTCCTATTTTTATTTTTTTTATACAATTTTGTGTAAAGAAAATGTTAGTTTTCTTTAATTATACTACAATTCATTAAAATTACATTGACATTTTTTTTGCTAAGAGATATCCTTTATTAAATGGGGTAAAAATATACTTAATTTTGGAGGGAAAAATGAAAATTATTATTGTTGGTTGTGGTAAAGTAGGATGTACTATTGCTGAACAATTAGACCAAGAAGGACATAATATCACGTTAATTGATACAAATTCAGAAGTTTTAGAAAAGATGTCAAATACTCTTGATGTAATTGGTGTAATAGGTAATGGAGCAAGTTATAAAATTCAAATGGAAGCTGGAATAGTAAAAGCAGATTTATTAATTGCAGTAACCTCTTCTGATGAGCTTAACCTTCTTTGTTGCTTAATAGCTAAAAAAGCTGGTAATGTTCACACTATTGCTCGTGTACGTAATCCTGTTTATAGAGAAGAAATTAATTTTATAAAAGAAGAGCTTGGTCTTTCTATGGTAATAAATCCAGAACAGGCAACAGCTTCAGAAATAGCAAGGCTTTTAAGATTTCCATCTGCCATTAAAATTGATACCTTTGCTAAAGGAAGAGTTGAACTTTTAAAATTTGAAATAGGTTCTAAATCAATATTGCATAATATGATGGTTTCAGATATTTCTTCTAAACTTCATTGTGATATTCTTATTTGTGCAATAGAGCGTAATGAAGAGGTTATTATACCATCTGGTAATTTTATATTGTGTGAAAAAGATAAAGTTACAATTGTTGCATCTTCTAAGAATTCAAGTGACTTCTTTAAAAAGATTGGACTTTTAAATCAAAGAATTAAAAATGTAATGCTTATAGGTGGTGGAAAAATTTCTTTTTACTTAGCTAAAGCATTACTTTCAATGGGTATGAATGTAAAGATAATAGAACAAGATAAAGAAAGATGTGAATATTTAAGCAATCACTTACCAGAAGCAATGATTATAAATGGTGATGGAACAGACCAAACCCTCCTTTTAGAAGAAGGAATTCAATACACAGAAGCCATAGCTTCCCTTACTAATTATGATGAAGAAAATATAATGCTATCACTTTATGCTAAAAGCAAATGTAATGCAAAACTTATAACAAAGGTAAATAGACTAACCTTTGAAAATATAATAAATGGACTTCCTCTTGGAAGTATTATTTATCCTAAATTCATAACTTCTGAAAGGATTCTTCAATATGTAAGAGCTATGCAAAATTCATTAGGAAGTAATGTAGAAACTCTTTATAAAATTGTAAATAATAAAGTTGAGGCTTTAGAGTTTCGTGTAAGACAAAATTCTTCTGTTGTTGGAATACCTCTTGAAAAGCTTAAGCTTAAGGATAACTTATTAGTGACATGTATAAATAGAAATGGAAGAATCATAACTCCTAAAGGACATGACACTATTAATATTGGTGACACAGTTATTGTTGTTACAACTAATACTGGACTTAATGATTTAAAAGATATTCTTAAAAATTAAGTGAGGTTTATTTTATGAATAGTTCAATTATAAGATATATATTAGGCCATGTTTTAAAATTTGAAGCTTTATTTTTAGTTCTTCCTTGTTTTACAGCATTAATTTACAAAGAAATAGAAGGCATTGCTTTTGCTATTATACTTGTTTTATGTTTTATATTAGGAAGTATATGCACACATACAAAACCTAAAAACACTGTATTTTATGCAAAAGAAGGCTTTGTTACAGTTGCTTTAAGCTGGATTATATTAAGTGTAATGGGAGCACTTCCTTTTGTAATAAATGAAGAGATTCCAAGTTTTACAGATGCCTTGTTTGAAATAATTTCTGGATTTACAACAACAGGAGCTAGTATTTTATCAGATGTTGAAGCACTCTCTCATTGTTCATTAATATGGAGAAGCTTTTCCCACTGGATTGGAGGAATGGGGGTTTTAGTCTTTATTTTAGCTATACTACCCTTAGCTGGAGGAGGACATAGCATGCATTTACTTCGTGCAGAAAGTCCAGGTCCTTCTGTTGGAAAATTAGTTCCTCGTTTACGTTCAACAGCAAAGATTTTATATGGAATATATTTTTTTATGACAGTAATAGAACTTATTATTCTATTAATAGCAAAAATGCCACTTTTTGATGCAATATGTACTTCGTTTGGTACTGCAGGTACTGGAGGATTTGGTATAAGAAATGATAGTATGGCTGGATACTCTAGTATTATACAAATAATAGTTACAATTTTTATGATTCTATTTGGAGTTAATTTTAATGTTTATTATCTCTTTTTAATAAAGAAACCTAAGGAAGCATTAAAATGTGAAGAACTAAGATATTATTTAGGTATAATAGCCTTTGCTGGTTTATTTATAACAATTAATATAAGAGGATATTTTCCAAGCATATTTGAAGCTTTTCGCCACGCACTCTTTCAAGTTGGCTCAATAATAACAACTACAGGCTTTGCTACTGAAGACTTTAATATATGGCCTCAAGCATCAAAAACAATACTTGTTATACTAATGTTTGTTGGAGCGTGTGCTGGAAGCACAGGAGGAGGAATTAAGGTTTCTCGTTTTGCTCTTTTATTAAAAACAGTCGGAAAAGAACTATCACATTTAATTCATCCAAGAAGCATAAAAATAATAAAATTTGAAGGAAAAAAAGTTGAACATGATGTTATACGTTCAGTTAATGTATTTTTAATAACCTATGTTATGATATTTGCCTTTTCAGTTTTATTTATATGTGTTGATGGATTAGATTTAACAACTAATTTTACAGCTGTTGCTGCAACTCTTAATAACATAGGACCAGGGCTTGAATTAGTTGGTCCTACTCAAAACTTTGGCTTATTTTCAAACTTTTCAAAGTATATTCTTATGTTTGATATGCTTGCAGGAAGATTAGAATTATTCCCTATGCTTATACTATTTGCACCAGCTACTTGGAAAAAGTAAAAAAATTCCCTTCTAGGAGGGAATTTTTTTATTATTAGGAAATTGTATCATTATCTAAGTTACAAATAACTTGCAAAAGAATAATTAACACTTTTTTTATTCATCCTTTAAAGCACCAATTTTTACTCCTTCATTAATTATTGCTAAAATAAGCTCCCATAATTCTTCTGAAGTTTCCTTTATAACACTCATCCTTCCTAAAACCATAGATTTTGTTGTATTATTCTCCTTCCAAGCTCTTCCACCAGTTGCAATGTTATTTAAAATAGGTTGTATTCTATCAAGACACGCTGCATACTTACTTTCAATAGTCTTCATCTCTTCAAATTCATTCCATAAATCATAAATTATCTTAGCTTGGTCTTTAGGAAGAATATTAAATATTCTATCAGCTGCCTTAACTTCCCTTTCTCTTTTAGTTAAATTACCTTCCTTATCATAACAAAAAGTATCTCCTGCATCAATTTCAACTAAATCATGGATTATAACCATATTTATAACCCTTTCTATATTAACATCTTCTTTTATATATTCTTTTAACAAAGGAGCCATTAATGCTAAATGCCAAGAATGCTCTGCATCATTTTCAAA
>JALFQD010000296.1 GCA_022785265.1 Clostridium sp.
ATAAGAGAAAAATTAGAAGTCCCAATTATAGTTTTAACAGCTAAGGATTCAATAGATAGTAAGGTGTCAGTTTTAGGCTCAGGGGCAGATGATTATTTATGTAAGCCTTTTGAATTAGAAGAGCTTCTTGCAAGAGTACAAGTACAATTAAGGAAAAGGAATAAGGTGTCAGAAAGTATTAATTATAAAGAACTCAAGTTAAAAAGTGATATTTATGATGCTACTATTAATGATATTCCATTAGAATTAACAAAACATGAATATCTTATATTAGAGTTACTATCAAAAAATCCTAAAAGAGTATTTACAAAACAAGAAATATATGAATATGCTTGGAATGATATTTATTGTGATGATGAAAAAACAATTAACACTCATATAAGCAATATTAGAAAGAAGATACGTAATATTGTTGATGAAAACTACATAAAAACCGTATGGGGTATTGGATTTAAAATGGCAGAATAATATTTTTCATTTATTTAGAAAGTGTCAATTATTACTTTGTGTTAACTTAAATTTGTTGATAAAAGTAATAATTGGCACTTCTTTATACTTTCTTTATATTTGCTTGATAATTTTTGAAACTTTATCATTTATAATAAAGCTTGTAATAAGGGAGGAATAAAGTATGAACGAATATGTACTAGAAGTTAATGATTTGTGCAAAAAGTATAAAGAAACTATGGCAGTAAATCATGTAAATATGAAAATTAAGAAAGGAGATATATATGGTTTTATTGGAAGAAATGGATCAGGAAAATCTACTACCCTAAAATTAATAGCAGGTCATATATTTCAAACATCAGGAGAAATTAAGCTTTTTGGAGAAGAAAGAAATAGTTTTACCAATAAAAGAATTGGAGCATTAATTGAAAATGCAGGGTTATATCCAAACCTTTCAGCCTTTGATAATATGGATATTAAAGCAACTGGTATGGGACTAAAGGATAAATCAAAAATTAATGAAATATTAGAATTAGTAAAATTAGACCCTAAAAGTAAAAAAATTGTAAAGAAATTTTCTTTAGGAATGAAACAACGTTTAGGAATTGCTCTTGCTTTATTAGGAAATCCTGATTTATTAATTTTAGATGAGCCAATTAATGGACTTGACCCTGAAGGAATTCGTGAAATTAGAGAGGTTATTCAGTATCTTAATGAAAATAAAAAAATGACAATTATAATTAGTAGCCATATTTTAGGAGAATTAAGTAAGGTATCAACAAGATATGGTATTATTCGTAATGGAAGTATAATTGAGGAAATAACTTCAAAGGAATTAGAGAATAAATGTAAAAATTATATTTCTGTAAAGGTAAGCAATGTAAAAAGGGCTCTTCCAATTTTAGAAGAAAAGCTAAAAATCAAAGACTATCAAGTTCACGAAAATGATGAAATATGGATTTTTGATAATGTAGATAGTGCAAAGGTAAACTTAGTATTAACAGAAAATAATATTTCTATTTCACAGATTTTTCATCAAAAACAAGATTTAGAATCATACTTTTTATCAAAGATAGGGGGAGAAGATAATGTTTAATATGATAAAGGCAGAAACAAAAAGATTATTTAAAAGCAAAAGTTTTTTGGTAGCTATAGGTATCTATTTATTTATATGTGCATTTTGTCTTTATGCATCTATGAGCGTACAATCCCAAGACATAGACTCTCCAGCACCTACAGAATCTATAAATAGTACACAAGAAAATGGAGTGGTATTTTCAATATCAATAGATACTAATAAATTTGAAGAAGGTATGAATGATGGAATGAATTCCACAGAAAGTACTCTACCTATGTCATTAAATGAAATTGTGAAAAATCTTAGCATTTCAGTTGGAGTATTAGTTTTTGGAATATATTTAATATCATTTATATGCAATGAATATAGTTCAGGTTATATTAAAAATACTGTAATGCTTGAAGACGGAAGAAGTTCAGTTATAATCTCAAAGTTAGCTATTTCAGCAATTATTTCTTTATTGGTTATTATTTTCAATTATATAGCTTGTGCAATTATAGGAAAAATTTTCTTGGATAATTTTATTATTGAATCACCAAAAAAAATAATATCCTTTGCATGTATTATATTTATTTTATCCTTAGCCATATATAGTTTAGTAATTTTTATTTGTACAGTTACAACAAATAAGGCAATTAGTATAGTTACATTTTTCTTAATAGCGACAGGTATTATTACACCGCTATTAATTAAGATTTTTGGTTTACTTCATATACCATCAGCTATTAATTATACACTTACTTATTTTTTTAATGCATCACCAAATATATGTAGCTATTTTGCTATAAGAATTTTATATATGTCAATTATTTATATTTTAGTGTATAATATTTTTAGTGTAATTATATTAAAAAAGAGAGATATTTAATTTATTAAAAAGAGGAGGTAAAAATGGTTATATTATTCATAGTCTTATGTCTAATATCAATTTTTAATTTTCTTCTTTTTTTATTTTTAAAGAAGGATATTAAAAAAATAAATTCTCAAATTATATATAAAAATAAAACAGAAAGTCATTTTTATGTCACTTCTTCAACTAGCTTTAAGGAAATAAAAACATTATGTAATTCTGTAAATGAATTATATGAAAAAATGCAAAAAAAAGATGAGATTGCATTAAAAAAAGAAAAAGAAATGCAAAATCTTATGTCTGGAATTTCCCATGATATTAGAACTCCTTTAACAAGTATGCAAGGGTATCTTGAACTTTTAAAGGAATCTAATGACTATAAGGAAAAAGAGAAGTATATAGATATTATGGAATTTAGATTAAATTCATTAAAATCTATTTTAGAGGACTTGTTTACACATTCTAAATTAAGTGATAATGACTATAAAATAGAACTGGAGGATATCAATATTTATTTGTTGATATGTAAAATATTAGCTTCTCATTACAAAGATTTTGAAGAAAGAAATATAGAGCCACATATAGAATTTGAAAATAAGAATTTAACTGTTAAAGGAAATACAGAAATTATAATAAGAATAGTACAAAATCTTATAAACAATGCTTTAAAGCATGGTGGAAATTACTTTTGCATATGTGAAAATGGTGGAAAACTTTGCTTTAAAAATAATATAATTGAAGGTGACAATTTAGAAATAGATAAATTATTTGACCGTTTTTATAAAAGTGATAAATCAAGGCATGTTAATTCAACTGGATTAGGACTGTCTATCGTAAAAGAAATGGTAGAAGTGCTAGGTTGGAATATAAAGGCTTATAAGAAAGAAGATATTCTTTCAATAGAAATAAATTGCTTATAAGAATAAGGTTTTCTAATGTATAAGATTAAAAGAAAGATGTGATATTATAATTATATAGAAAATTATTTAAAAATGGAGTGATTCAAGTGATAAAACTAATTGCCTCAGATATGGATGGAACATTATTAAATGATAATCATGAAATTGATAAGGACACAGCGGAAGCTATTAAAAAGGCAGAGGAATCAGGAATAATATTTGTAATATCCACAGGAAGAGAATATGAAAATGTAAAGTATATATTAGATAAAAGGGATATAAAGTGTCAATGTATTCTTTCTAATGGAGCAGAATATAGAGATGAAAATGGAAATATTTTAGATGTAATTAACATTAATGAAAATTCAGCAAAAGAAATAATACAAATATTTAAGGATAATAATATTTCATATCGTATGTTTACTGACAAAGGAATTTTTACAACTTCTACAAGAGAAAAAGCTCTTGAAGAACTTACTTTTAGAACATTAACCTTTAATAAAAACTTAACAAAAGAAGAAGCAAAAAAAATAGCAGAAAAAGAAAATTTTTTTACTTGTTTAAAATATGTAGAAGATGTTGAAAAATTTTTTAAAGATGGAATAGAGATAAGAAAATTTGTAGCTTTTCATGAAGATATTGAACTGCTTAATAAACTTAAGGGAACAATAGGAAAAATTGGAGGATAAGCAATATCTTCTTCGTTTAATGATAATATAGAAATAACAGACATAAATGCTCAAAAGGGAATTATCTTAGAAAAGGTAATAACAAAAATGGGAATAGATAAAAAGGATGTAGTAATTCTTGGAGATAGTTTTAATGACTATTCTATGTTTGAGATATTTGAAGAAAGTGTTGCAATGAAAAATGCAATTCCTGAAGTAAAGAAAATAGCTAAATATATAACAGACACTAATGATAATCAAGGAGTAGCAAAGGCTATTTATAATATTCTTAATAATGAAATGTATAAAATGAAAAAAGCATAGTGAATATATTATTTTGCTTTTAAGAAGCATTAAAAAGAAGAAAAGGCATAATTAAAGTCAATTTTCTTTCTTTTAATGCTTCTTATTTTTTTAGATGAAAAAAATAACCACTTATATTATAAAAACTACCATCTATATAAAATCTATATACCTAAAAAATAAATTTATATATACTAATATCAGGTGATGAAATGAAGATAAAATTATTAATAAACAAGAAATATTTAGAGCCTGAGATTGTTATTTGTAACAATGAAAAGGATAAAGAAATTGAAGATTTATATAATACAATATCTCAAGCTGTTAATGAAAAGATTAAATGTTATACAGATGGTAGCATTGAGATGGTGCCTTGTGATTCAATAGTTAGAATATATTCTGAAAAGCAGAGGGTATATGCAGAAACTAAAATAGAAAAATACATACTTCATAAAAGGATTTATGAGTTAGAAGAAGAGTTAAGTAACAAAAAGTTTGTAAGAATATCTAACTCAGAAATAGTTAATATAAAAAAAATTAAAAGACTTGATACAAGCCTAACAGGTACTATTTGTATGTATTTAGATGGAGATAAGGTAACGTATGTTTCTAGAAGATATGTATCAAAAATTAAAAAGGTATTAGGAATATAGGAGGTGATAAGAAAATGTTAAAAAAAGCATTTACTAGAGGACTGTATAGTTTTGTCTTTGGAACAACAAGTGGACTTTTAATAGGACTTATGATGAGCTTTATTGAAGGTGATGAACATGTAATTATAAGTAAATATTTAAATAGTTTTAATGCACCAATAAGAGCATTTGCTATACAGTGCATATTAATTGGAGTGGTTAGTATGTCTTTTGGAGCATTTACAATATTTCTTGAAAAAGAAAAGTGGAGTATTTTAAAACAATGTATTGTTTATTTTATACTTACAACAATGGTATGGATTCCTGTAAGTATTTTTTGTTGGGGTTATGATAATTTACCAACAACTATAAGCGTAAGTTTAAGTTATTTATGCGGATATGCTATAACAGCTTTTATACAATATATAAATTGTAAAAAATCAGTTGATGAAATTAATGAAAGACTTAAAGAGTTAAAAGAAAAGGAGGAATAAATTATGAATGCTATTGAAATTAAAAATTTATTAAAGGTATATGGAACAAAAAAAGTAGTAAATTCAATTTCACTAAATGTTAAAGAAGGAAGCTTATTTGCTCTTTTAGGAGTAAATGGTGCAGGAAAAACAACCACAATAAGAATGTTAAGTGGTCTTACTGAAATAAGTGGAGGAGAGGCTTATATATTAGGAAAAAGTGTGAAAAATGATTTAGAAGAAGTTAAAAGGCTTATAAATATTTCACCACAAGATACTGCAGTAGCTTTAAATTTAACTGTAAAAGAAAATTTAGAATTTATTGCTGATATTTATAATTGTGATGATAAAGAAGAAATAAAGAAAATAGTAGAGACGTTTTCTTTAGATGAAGTATTAAATACTAAAGCAAAAACCTTATCAGGAGGATGGCAAAGAAGAGTAAGCATTGCAATGGCACTAATAACAAAGCCTAAGGTATTGTTTTTAGATGAACCTACATTAGGACTTGATGTTCTTGCAAGAAGAGAACTTTGGAAAATTATTTCAAGTCTTAAAGGAAAAATGACAATAGTACTTACAACACATTATATGGAAGAGGCAGAGAATTTATCAGATTCTATAGCTGTTATGGCAAAGGGAGAGGTAAAGGCTTGTGGAACACTAGAAGAGTTAAAAGCCTTAACAAAAGCTAAAAATTTAGAAGAAGCATTTGTAAAAATTGTAGAGGGGGAAAAGTAAATGAGAATTAAAGCTTTTTTTACAAGAAACATAAAAGAACTAATGAGAGACCCACTAAGTTATATTTTTTGCTTGGGTTTCCCAATTATAATGCTAATAATAATGACTATTGTTGATAATGGAATACCTAAAGAAGCAAAAATGGAGATATTTAAATTAAAATCCTTATCACCAGCAGTAGCTATATTTGGATATACATTTATTATGCTATTTACATGTATTCTTATTTCAAAAGACAGGACAAGTGCCTTTTTAACAAGACTATATGCTTCTCCAATGAAACCTATAGATTTTATTTTAGGATACACATGTCCAATTTTAATTATAGCAATTTGCCAAACCATAATAACCTTTATAGCATCAGGAATTATTGGACTTTTTGTTGATTATACCTTTAAAATAACAGATGTTTTATTATGTATTTTAATTATGATTCCTTCTGCAATTATGTTTATTGGTTTTGGAATTTTATTTGGAACCCTACTTAATGAAAAAGCAGCTCCTGGAGTATGTTCACTTATTATAACACTTACTTGTATGATTGGAGGAATTTTCATGGATGTAGATTCCTTAAGTAGTGGATTTAAAAATGTGTGTCATAAGCTTCCTTTTTATCAAGGAGTAAATGTTGCAAGAATGGCTATTAGTGGAGAATACTCAGAAATTTTAAAACCACTTATCATTGTTATTCTTTATGCAATAGTGATATATATATTATCAATAATATTATTTAGAAAAAAAATGAAAAGTGATTTTAAATAATTTCCTTTAGCTAGAGCAGAATAAATATATTGTTTGTCTTAACTTAGAGCCAGCATGGTAGAAGAGCAAAACAATATATTTATTCTGCCTTTTTATTTGTTATAATATAAGAAGGTGATTAATATAAAAAGAAGAATTTTCTACTATCTTGGGGGGATAAAATAATTATGGATGAACTTTTAAAAAACAAGATAAAACATAATCTTCAACGATTAAAAATAGCACTAAAATGGATTATTTTTTCTATTTTTTCTGGTATATTAGTTGGAGGTGTTGGTACTGCATTTTTTTATTGTATGGATTTTGTAACCTCTAAGAGAATGAGCCATCCATGGCTTATTTTCTTACTTCCACTTGGAGGAATTATAATAGTTTGGTTATATAAACTTCTTCACAACGAAAATGATACAGGAACAAACTTAGTACTATCTGCAATTCACTCAAATAAAGAGATACCATTACGTATGGCACCATTAATTTTTATATCAACATTAATTACTCATTTATTTGGTGGTTCAGCAGGACGTGAAGGAGCAGCACTTCAATTAGGAGGAAGTATTGGGAATAGCTTAGGAAAATTATTTCGCTTTAATGATAAGGATAAGCATGTAATGATTATGTGTGGAATGAGTGCAGCATTTTCATCACTTTTTGGAACACCTATGGCAGCAGCTATCTTTTCAATGGAAGTTGTTACTGTTGGGATTATGCATTATTCAGCTTTGCTTCCATGTGTAATTTCTTCTCTTGTTGCTCATGGAGTTGCAGGATACTTTGGAGCTTCTGAAAAATTCTTTGATATTTCAAATATTCCACCACTTAATGTGACTTCTTCTATAAAAATATCTTTGCTTGCAATATTATGTGCTTTAGTAAGCATTGTTTTTTGTATTATGCTTCATAAATCTGAAGCTTTATATAAAAAATTTTTAAAAAATACATATATTCGTATAATCGTAGGAGGGTGCATAATTATTTTGCTAACATTACTTGTAGGAGACCAAACATATAATGGAGCAGGTATGGATGTTATTTCAAAATGTATAGATGGAACAGTAAGACCAGAAGCATTTTTCTTAAAAATGCTATTTACTGCAATAACTTTAGGAGCTGGGTTTAAGGGAGGAGAAATTGTACCTTCATTTTTTATAGGAGCTGCTTTTGGATGTTTATTTGGTAATATTTTTGGATTTTATCCAACCTTATGTACTGCTATTGGCATGACATCTGTATTTTGTGGAGTAACCAATTGTCCTATTACTTCCTTATTAATAAGCTTTGAACTATTTGGCTATGATGGAATGCCATTTTTCCTTTTAGCAATTGCATTTAGCTATGTTCTTTCAGGATATTATGGACTATATAAATCACAAAAGATTATGTATTCTAAATACAGAACAAATTATATTAATAAAACAACTGAATAATAAAATTGCAAAAATAAGACCTAAACTCAAACAAAGTGAGGTTAGGTCTTATTTTTACTTACTAAATAATATTAATTGAAATCAGCTAATCTATAGTTTCTTCCATTATTATTATCCCAAGCATTTGCTTCTTTATAATTGAAAACAAATTGAGCAGGTCCATCTACATATCCTGAAAGAGTCCAAAGTTCTTTTCCATTACCTAAAGATTTTACATAAGTTGCTTTATTTGAATCTGACCAACTTCCATCCCAAGTTTGATGATGCATAACTATTGTTTTGTTGTAAGAGTTATTGCTTACTATTATGTTAGCTGTATATTTGCAAACACCATAAGAAGTTCCATAAACATTGCTTCCAGAGTGAACATAAGCAGTAACAAAATCTACATTAACATCTTGAACTTTTATAGTTTGATTGTAATATCCTTGATTTTGAGCATAAGTTGGAGCTCCATGATAAGTAGCAGCTGAAGCTGGAACTGCAGCAAATAATGCAGAAGATACAAGTACTGCTGATAAAACTTTTGTTAATTTTTTAAATTTCATAATAAAACATCTCCTAAAATTAATAATTTATTTTTTATGACAGGAAATATAGTAACATGGAAAGATATATAAGTAAATAGAAAATAAATATAAAAAATAAAAATATGTAAATAATACAAAAAAAGTTTAAATATTTTTAAACTTTTTGTGAAAAAACACAATAAAAGATATATAAATATAAAAATTCAAACAATTTAATATAGTAGAAAAATATTAATATGTTATTAAATATAACAAGTTATATATTATTTAGAAAATAATATAATTAAATAACGAAATAAAAAAGCCTAAGATATTGGGGGATATCTTAGGCTTTTGTCATCTTGGGAGAGATGACTATTAAAATAGGGATTTAATATGAAAAACTTTATTTATCTTATGATTTTATTATAGAAAGACTTTGTGACAATAATGTGTCAAAAACAAAATTTTTTGATATAAATTTTAAGTGTTTTTAAAGGTTTTTCATTATAGATATAGAATTTCTATTTTATAGTAATTATATCAATTGATAAATTTTAGATAGCTAGTAAAGTTTAATGAATATATTTATTTTGATTTTATATTTATGAAGGAGATTACATTAATGAAAGAAGTTATTGATACATATTGTGGTTTAAGTTGTCAAAATTGTGGGTATAAAGAAAAAAATAATTGTGGAGGATGTATTGCCACCAAAGGAAATACTTTTCATGGAAAATGTGAAATTGCAGAATGTGCTAAAAAGAAAGAGATTAACTTTTGTGGAGAGTGTGCTGATTTTCCATGTGAGATAATAACAAAATTTTCAAATGATGAAGTATATGGAGATAATCCAAAAGGAGCTCGTATTGAAAGATGTAGGATTTTAAAGGAGATGCTTGTAAAAGAAGCTCGTAAAGGAATAGAACCTGTTGGCTATTGTGGTCACAATTGCGATTATTGTTGGCTAGGACAATGGTGTGGTGGATGTAGAAGTAATTATAATTGTTGTTCATATGCAACTATATGTGAAGATAAGGTTTGTCCAAATTTAAAGTGTGCTAAAGAAAAACAAATTGATGGATGTTATGAGTGTGATTTGCTAAAAACTTGTGAAAAAGGATATTATTCTAATCAAAAAGAGTATGTAGCTAAAGCAACAGCAATTTTTATAAAAAAATATGGGCTAGAATGCTACAAAAATACATTAAAATCAGCTATTGATAGTGGTGTAAATTATCCTAAAACCTTTGATGAATCTGGAAGTGTTGAAAATGCAATAAAAATATTAGAAAAATATATGTATATTTAGAAGGATAGGATGAAAAAATGAAAGATATAACAATAGAATTAATAGATGATTTGGCAGTGTTATTTGTAAATGCATTTAACAAAGAACCATGGAATGATAATTGGACAATAGAGCAAGCAAAAGAAAGGTTAACAGACATAATTAATACCCCAAAGTTTTGTGGAATGGCAAGCTATGAAGATAAAAAATTAGTTGGTTTTATTATGGGAAAAGGGGAGCAATATTATGATGGAATTCATTTTCAAATTCTAGAATTCTGTGTAGATAATAAAATGCAAGGAAAAGGTCTTGGAAGAAAAATTTTAAAAGAGTTTATAAAAACTTTAGAAAGTAAGGGAATATATAAAATTTTTCTTTTAACTTTAAGAAATGAACATACTGAAGGATTTTATAGAAAAAATGGATTAGTTACAGATGAAAATATGTGCTTAATGTATAAAGAATGAAAATAGGCTATATTCAATTTGGAAGATGATTTTAATGAATAAGAAAATTTCTAAAATTATTGGTATGATAATGCTTGTAGTAGCAATAATATTTTTAGTGTTTGCTTTAAATAATCCTCAAGCAAGCTGGAATTGGAATAATACAATAACATATACTTTATATATCATTTATCTTGTAGTTATGATATTTTTACTTATATCACCATTAAAATAATTATTACAATTAAATATAGTAATATATATTGATACTGTAATGACATTGTCATATAATAAATATATAGGAGGTGTATATTATGGCTAAAACTTGTATTCAAATAAGAGCAGAGGAAGAGGATAAAATACAAGCTGGTGAAATTTTAGAGCAATTAGGAACTAATATATCAACAGTATTTAATATGTTATTGAAACAAATTATTATAACTCATAGTATACCATTTGAAATTAAACTTGGAGATGTATATTCTGAAAATGAGGCTATTAAGCAAGTAAAAGCAACAATGTCAATAGAGAACATGGATTTGACAGATGAGGATATTAGGTTATTAAAATCATACAGAGCAAATAAGACATCAAGAGAAATTTTAAGAAAAAATTTAATTTTACAATATCAGGAGCATAGTGATGAGTGATACATCTTATTGTTATCAAAATACTAATGTTTTAAAGAACAAATTAAATATACATGATTTTGAAAAATTGCAAGAAGCAGAACGAAAGATTACAATGCTTCGTATTTTTGATTTAATAGATGTTCCTATAGAAGGAAATTTTGATTTAAAGCATTTTAAGGAAATTCATAAATATATTTTTCAAGATATTTATGATTGGGCAGGAGAATTTAGAACAGTCGATATAGCTAAAGGCAATATGTTTTGTAAAGTACAATTTATTTATATTCAAGCTGAAGAAATATTTAAGAAAATAAATTTGCAAAGTTTAGAAAGTATTAATTATGATGAATTCATTTCAAAAATAGCATATTATTTTTCTGAAATTAATGCTTTGCATCCTTTTCGTGAAGGAAATGGAAGAACACAAAGAGAGTTTATTAGAGAGTTAGCATTAAAATGTGGATATAAGATAGACTTTAGTAAAATATCAAAAGAGCAAATGTTAGAAGCAAGTATGGATTCATTTTTATGTGAGTATGGTAAAATGGAGTTATTGTTCAAAACTTGTTTAAGTAGATGTGATTTTAAATAAAAATGTAATAGTAAGTTTAAAATTCAATTATAAGATACAAAAAAATTATATAACATAACAAATATGGGGTTGTTGCATTGTCAATTAAAAACTGCTAGTGACAACCCCATTTTTATCAGATTTAATGTCATTAAGTTGTTTAGATATTTCATCAGAAACTTCATTAGTAATCAAATCTCCAATTCCATTTGAAAGATTATTAATTCGTGTATTAACTTCACTAAATCCAGAATTCATATCATTTTGAAGAGAATCAAGCCTTTCATTAGTTTTATTTTGTTCAGATTTAATATCCTTAATTTCGGATTTCATATCGTTCATCTCAGATTTCATATCTTGCATTTCAGACTTCATATCTTGCATCTCAATCTTCATATTTTGCATTTCAGAATATAGTTTAGTCATAAGTTCAAATAATTCATTTGTTTTGTCCATTAAATCATCTCCAATGCTTTATTTTTTATATACTCACTCTGCCTTATATTATAGCATAATCCTTAATTTATTGTTATATGGAACTGTTGGAGTAATTGTAAGTTTAAGGGAGATATTTTGTGGTAGTATGATTTTTAAAAAAGGTATATAATATATGTATATTTTTTTAGGAGAGGATATAATGGAAAAATTCGTGGAAAAAGCATTGGAAAATCATAGAAAGGGATTTAATTGTGCTCAAGCTGTGGCTTGTGCTTATAGTGAAGTAGTTGGAATGGATGAAAATACAATTTTTAAAATGGCTGAAGGATTTGGACTTGGAATGGGTGGAATGCAATGCACATGTGGAGCTTTATCAGGAGCTATTATGTTAGCTGGCTTAAAAGAAAGTAGTGGGGATATTAATAATCCAACAACAAAGGCTAGTACATATAAGTTATCTAAGGAAATAGTTGAAGAATTTAGAGAAAAAAATACTTCTGTTATATGTAGAGAACTAAAAGGTGTTGATACAAATGTTGTTCTTCGCTCATGTGATGGTTGTATAGAAGATGCTGCAAGAATAGCTTATAATGTGTTATTTAAATAAAAGTAAAA
>JALFQD010000311.1 GCA_022785265.1 Clostridium sp.
AGCTTCTCCAGAAATTGCTTTTGCTAATAATGTTTTTCCTGTTCCAGGAGGTCCAACTAAAAGTACCCCTTTAGGTATTCTTGCACCCATTTCTATATATCTAGAAGGTTGTTTTAAAAAGTCTACTATTTCTTCTAATTCAGCCTTTTCTTCATCAGCTCCTGCCACATCTTTAAATGTAACCTTTTGAGAATTTGGAAGTGCTCTTTTTGCTCTGCTTTTTCCAAAATTCATAACATTTCTTCCATTTCCACTACTTTGAGATTGTTGAGTAATCATAAACATAAATACTAACAAAATAACAATAAGGATTATCATAGGAATAATGCTTAACCACACTCCACTATTTGATGGTGCTTTAAATGTTACTACAACACTATCATTTGGATGCTTCTCCATTAAAGACACCAGCATTTCATCTGATGCATAAGTTGAAAATGACTTTCCATCTTTAGTTTTTCCTTCTATTAGCATTTTATCTTCTTGTATGATTATACTTTCTATTTTATTATTTTCCCAATTTTGTCTAAATGTACTGTATGGTATATTATCTGTACTACTTCTTCCTGGTCTTGCAAAAGCAGATACACAAATTATTACTAATAAGGCTACCAACCATACAGCTGAGCCTGAATTTCTTTTCATTCAATGCCCCCCTCTCTTATAATTATTATAAATTTTACCACAATGATTTTATCAATACAATAAAGTCACATTTTATTTTTCATACACTTCTGGTTTTAATGTTCCTATAAATGGTAGGTTTCTGTAATTTTCTGCATAATCTATTCCATATCCTACTATAAATTCATCTGGAACTTCAAACCCAATATAATCAACTTTAAGGTCAACTTTTCTTCTTGATGGTTTATTTAATAAAGTAGCTATTGCTATACTTTTAGCACCTCTTTCTTTAAAATATTTTGAAAGATAGTCTAAAGTAACTCCACTATCTATTATATCCTCTACTATTAATAAATTTTTTCCTTCTATACTGCTATCTAAATCTTTTAATATTCTAACTACTCCTGATGATTCTGTTGAGTTTCCATAGCTTGAAACAGCCATAAAATCCACTTGACATTTTATAGATATATTTTTCATAAGGTCTGAAATAAATACAACAGACCCTTTTAATACTCCAACTAATAAAAGAGGTTTTCCTTCATAATCTTTACTTATTTTTTCTCCAATTTCTTTTACCTTTTTTAAAATTTCTTCTTCACTAATCAGTACTTCTTTTATATCATTTTTCATGCTTTATAATTCCTTTCTTTTTACACTTACTTTTAGTATATGCTTTGTTTCTTTTGTAATTTTAAATTTATTTGACATTTTAATTCCAACTATCCATGATATATCATCATTAAACTGAATTAATGGAATTTCATCTCTTTTTTCTTTTGGTATTTTCATATCTATAAATATGTCCTTAAGCTTTTTACTTCCTTTCATTCCTAAAGGAGTTATTCTATCACCATCTTTTCTATATCTAATTATAACATTGTTTATTTTATCATAATCAAAAATTTTTATTAACTCATCATTTTCTTGTTTTATGTCTTTATTATTAACTACATTAAAATTTATAATATATTCATCAAATATAACTTCATTATGTAATATATCCTTTTTATTTAAAGTTAATTCATTTGATAACTTATTTTTTATATATTCCTTTTTTCTTATAATTATATCCCCATATACATTTTCTGCATATATATCCTTAGGTAAATCTACTCTTTTGTTAGTTCCTAGATTACTTAATTCTATTATATCCTCTATATTTTTCATTTCCATATCATAATTGCTTTTATTTATTATAAATAATGCTTTTCTTACAACTCTTGTAACTATTGCACTATGAATACTAAATAAATTTTTACTTATAATTATACCATTTTCTTTTTCAAAACAATTATCTTTATAAGCTTTATTAACTTCTCCTTCAATAAATTTATTATCATCTTGAAGAAGTAAAGCCATTCTATTTATAGTTTCTACTATATTAGGATTAAAATTATTTTTCATATAGGGAAGTATATCTAATCTTACCTTATTTCTACTATATATCCTTTCCAAATTAGTAGCATCTATATGAGGATTGAAATTATTTTCCTTGCAATATTGTTCTACTTCTTCTCTCTTCATAAACAATATTGGTCTTATATATTTTCCTTCTCTTTCTACAGGTATTCCACCTAGACCTTCTAATCCTGTACCCCTCATTATTCTCATTAAGATAGTCTCTGCTTGGTCATTTGCATTATGTGCTGTTGCGATTTTATTAAAATTAATTTTATTTATTATCTCATTAAAAAAATCATATCTTGCTTCTCTTCCTGCAAGCTCTGATGATTTTCCTGTTTCTAAAGCATATTTATTTATGTCTATTCTTTTGGAGAAGAATCTTACACCTAATGATTCACATAATTTTTTTGAATACTCCTCATCTTTATCTGCTTCTTCTCCTCTTAACATATGATTTATGTGAGCAGCAGCAATCTCTATTTTTTCTTCATCTCTAATACTACATAAAAGATTTAACATACAAACAGAATCTGGACCTCCAGATAAACCAACTAAAATCTTATCACCACTTTTTACTATATTTTTTTCTTTTATAAATTTTAAAAACCTTTTTTTAATATCATTACTCATAATATATTCCTCAACTTATATCATTTCACTATTATTTTACCCTTATATCATTAAAATTAAAATAGTCGACTTTATATTAGCCGACTATTTTTTTAATTTTAATATCCCTAACTTTTAAAATCTTATATCTATACTTTTAATATACTGGATAAACTCTAGATACAACTACTGTCATATCATCTCTAATAAAACCTCCACTTAATTCTTTAGCTTTATCTAAAATATCTCCTGCTAATATTTTAGGATCTTTAGAGGCATCTTTTAAAAATGCTTCTAACCAATTAAAATCCCCTACCATCCCCTTATTCACATCAACAACTCCATCACTTACCATAACAATTAAATCTCCACTTTTTATATTAAACTTTATTTCATCAATTTCTATCTTATCTACTACTCCAAGTGGTGGAAGTTTTGATTCAATTACCTTTACATTATTACCTCTTTTTATAAAGCTTACAACACCTCCTACTTTTAAAAAAGAAGCTTCTCCTGAATACATATCAATCTTATTAAAATCTAAAGTGGAATATTTTTCTTCCTCCTCAAACCTCATAGCCATTATAGAATTTACCATATCAATAGTAGTTTCTTTTCCAAAACCTCCTTCAATAAATTTTTCTATTAGTTCTATAGTAGCCTTACTTTCTTTCCCTGCTTCTGGTCCAGAGCCAATACCATCACTTATTATTGTTATATAGCAACCATCTTTAGTCTTTCCAAAGCTATAAGTATCACCAATATATTTTTCTCCCCTTTTAGGTGATATAGCACCATATGAAACAATATTATACTTAGGAGTTTCCTCTAAAACCACACTACACTCTTTATTTACAGGATCTATATTACATCCATCATCCCCTATATACATAGGAATGTTGGTTATACTGTTTATGATAGGAATAATTTCTTTATAGCACTTTCTTGCTCCCTCACAATTTTTAAGGGTAAGTTTCACTTTTACTCTACCATTAATATCCCTATATGAAAATACATTTTTATATGATATGGAATTTTTGTTTAATGCTCTTCTTATGGATTTTTCTAAATCTGGACATAATGATACTTCTTGAGTGAATCCATTGAGCATTTCATCTAAAGTTTCTGCTATTCCAGAAATATGATTTGCTACTATTTCCCTTCCTTCTTCTAGTCTTTCCTTCATTGCTTGATTACTTCTATACTGTTTTATAACTTTATCTGTATTTTTTATTAAATCTAATTTATTTAAGCAAACCTTTTCTAGCTCAGTTGGAAAAATTAATCTACCTCGTTCACTTCCCTTTATAATACTTTGAAAGGCATTATACGTAATATTAAAATCTCTATTCCAACAATTATTACATTTGTTACATCCAGAACATACTCTATCAGCTAAATTTTCTATTAATGCTGTACTTGCACTTTTAAATTTAAGATTTTCATTTTCTCCTAAACTTTTTAAAACATTTGAAACAGTTCCTAAAGCTTCTCCTAACTCTTTAACTTTGTTTGTAAATTCCTTCTTTATTTCTCCAAGTTCTACCTCATTTATTTTATTTCTCTTTTTATCTGTGTCTATTTCAATCTCTAGCTTTGATAATATACTCTTAGGTATTAATAGAAATAATATCCCAGCTATTCCAATTGAAATTATATTATTGGGTTCTAAACCCACAGAACTCAGAGCTAAAGCCACATACATTATTATATAAGCTAAAAACCCAAATATTTTTCCTGTATCTTTAAATATTCCAGAGATAAGTCCTGCAAGTCCGTAAAATGCAACACTCTCCATCATATTGCCTGAGCTAATCCCAATTATTACTCCCATAGATACCCCTATAGCTGCACCATAAGCACCCCCACCTATAAATGCAACAACTAATATTACTGCATAAGCAAATATAGCTCGTATAGATACTCCTAAAACATTTATATTTCCAATTCCTGCTATAGCTAATGATGTTAATATTCCTATACTAATTATTTCTTCTGTAGAGAAAAAATAATTGGTATCTAATTCTTTTAGGCAATTTATACCATACCTAATAACATAATAAATAGGCATAATAATAATTACATTAACTAATGCTATCAATATATTAATATTTAAATCATACTGTTTTACTAAAGCTCCATATACTAAATAACTTAATATAGTTATTGCAAAAAAGCTTATATCTCTTATTTTTTTATTAATCTTTTTCATCAAAATAGAATATCCACTTATTATCAGTAGAATAACTATATTAATATAATTATTTTCTATCTTATTAAGAATAGTTAAATATCCCAATAAAACACCTATACTTCCCATAACAACTCTTTTTTCATTACTCTTAGCATTAATAGCCATAATATATGCTAATCCAAATGGTGCTATTATATTAACATTATTATTTTCTATAAGTATTAATACTCTGCTAACTAACAATCCACACAAAAATACACTTAACATAATAAGAGGTTCTTCTTTTACTTTAAATTTGTTCTTTTTTTCTTGACCTACTCTTTTGTAGGATTCCATATCTATTCCATATTGCATAAGTACCCTCCTAATTGCCATATTTTGTATGGTAATTATATCACTTATCTTTGTTGATATATGTCATTTTTAAGTTTTGATTTAATTTTTCGTAAGACACTTAATAGCATATTTCTTTATTTTTTCTAAATAAATCTTTTTTATTTCAAATAGAATTTTATAAATTAAATTTTTATATCAATATAAAAGTAAAAAATAATTTTTTACTATATTTTTATGTATAAAAAAAGTGTTAATTATTACTTTGCTTTGCTTTTTCAATAAACAATTTAAAATAATAATTAACACTTTCTAACTAAAGAAAACTCTTAAACTTCTTTCTTCTATTAAACTTTATTATTGGCTTACCAAATTATAACTTAGTAACTGATATAATTTATTTCTTTTTTATGTACTTTTTATTTTTTAATTTTCTAGGATTGCATCCTCTATTTTTATATGCATTATATAATTTTTCTTTAGTCTCATCTCTTATATTAGGATTATCATCTACTATATTAAAAGTTTCTATTAACCTATCCCAAATATCTTTTGATTTAAATAAAGGACCAAATATAAACCAAGCAGTAAAAGTTTGAACATTTCGTTCATTCACTTCTTCTCTTATTTTTTTCTGAAGTTTATTAATCTTATAATTATAAAGCAATGATATTGGTACCATTATAAATGGTAGAAAAAATATTATAAGCACTATTATAAGTACTATCTTTTTTATTATTTCCATAAGTTTTATCCCTCCATTATTAATTATATAATAAATTTATTATACATTATTTATATTGCTTCTAATAGAAAAAAGAGGAGTGATTTAACAACTAATATAATTTCCTTATAATATAAAAAAACTGCTACAGAACAATCTCAAGATTAATTCTGTAACAGTTTCATATAATATATAAATTACTTATTTTCTGCTTCGAATTTTTTCATGAATTCAACTAGCTTTTCAACACCTTCAATTGGCATTGCATTGTATATACTAGCTCTCATTCCACCAACAGTTCTGTGACCCTTAATATTTACAAATCCAGCTTCTGTTGCTTCTTTTACAAATTTAGCATCTAAATCCTTATCTCCTGTTACAAATGGAACATTCATTAATGAACGGGCTTCTTTAACAACTGTTCCTTTAAACATTTCACTTTGATCTAAGTAATCATAAAGAATCTTAGCTTTCTTTTCATTTTTAGCTTTCATAGCTTCAAGTCCACCTTGTTTCTTTAACCACTTAAATACTTTACCACAAATATAGATACCATAGCAAGGTGGTGTATTATATAATGAATTAGCATCTGCATGTGTTTTGTAAGTTAACATTGTTGGTGTACCTGGTAATACATCTTCAGTTATTAAATCTTCACGAATAATACATACAACAACACCAGCTGGTCCAACATTCTTTTGAACTCCAAAATAAATCATTCCATATTTTGAAACATCTACTGGTTGAGAAAGAATGTCTGAAGACATATCTGCAATTAATATCTTTCCTTTTGTATTTGGTTCTGTTTTATAAGTTGTTCCATATATTGTATTATTGTGACATATATAAACATAATCAGCATCCTCTGATATTGGTAAATCAGAACAATCTGGAATATAAGAGAAAGTCTTATCTTCTGATGAAGCTATTGCATTAGCTTTACCATATTTACAAGCTTCCTTCCATGCTTTTTTAGCCCATTGACCTGTTATTATGTAATCTGCTACTTTATTTTTCATAAAGTTCATAGGAATCATAGCAAATTGTTGTGATGCCCCACCTTGTAAGAATAATACCTTATAGTTATCAGGTATATTCATTAATTCACGAAGATCTGCTTCTGCTGTTTGAATTATTTCTTCAAAAGCTTTAGATCTATGACTCATTTCCATTACTGACATTCCAGTACCATTGTAATCTAGCATTTCTGCTGCAGCTTCCTTTAATACTTCTTCTGGTAAAACTGCAGGACCTGCTGAAAAATTATAAACTCTTCCCAATTTTAATTGCCCCCTTGGTTATAAAAGTATTTATTTTTAATTGCTAACTACTATTTTAACTCTTCATAAAATTCTAGTCAATAAAAAAGAAAAATTTGTAATTTAAAATACACTTTTATTTTATCTAACTATACTTCCTGTTGGTAAATCTCCTGGATTAACAACTGATAATATACTATCATCATCTGTTGAAGCTGCAAGTATCATACCTTGAGATAATTCTCCTCTTAACTTAACAGGCTTTAAGTTAGCAACTAAAACTACATTCTTTCCTATTAAGTCCTCAGGCTTATAGAATTTTGATATTCCTGATACAACCTGTCTTTCTTCTCCACCTAAATCTACTTTTAATTTTAGAAGTTTTTTAGCTCCCTTAACTGGTTCACAATCTTTAACCTTAACTACTCTTAAATCTAGTTTTTCAAAATCTTCTATAGTTATTTCTTCCTTGATTGGAGTGATTGGCTTTTTAACAGCTGCCTTTTGAGCTTCTGCTATAGCTTCTAGTTCTTTAAGCTTTTCTTCAACATCAATTCTTGGGAATAAATTTTCTCCCTTTACAACCTTTGTTCCAGCAATTGTTCCATCAAAAGATGATAATGAAGCCCAATCAGTTTTTGAAGCATTTATTTGTTTATTTATTTTTTCTGATGTATCTGGTAAGAATGATGATAATAAAACTGATGATATTCTTAAAGATTCTATTAAGTTATATAAAACAGTTCCTAATCTTGCTTTCTTTTCTTCATCCTTAGCTAATATCCAAGGAGTTGTTTCGTCTATATACTTATTAGCTCTTCCTATAAGGGTAAATACATGCTCAATAGCTTCTGGTATATTTAACTTATCTATTGAAGCTTCTACCTTGCTTGGAGTAGCTAATGCTAAACTTATAAGTTCATCATCTATTTCTTCTTTTGCTACTGGTTCTGGAATTATTCCTCCAAAATATTTTTCAACCATTGCAACTGTTCTTGATAGTAAATTTCCTAAATCATTACAAAGGTCTGAATTTATCTTATTTATAAATATTTCATTATTAAATAATCCATCTGAGCCAAATGGAATTTCTTTTAATAAATAGTATCTAACAGGGTCTACTCCAAAGCTATTAACTAATGTTACAGGGTCTACTACATTTCCTTTAGATTTAGACATTTTTCCACCATCAACTAAAAGCCAGCCATGACCAAATACTTGCTTTGGTAAAGGTAAATCTAAAGCCATTAGCATTATTGGCCAATAAATAGTATGGAATCTTAATATATCCTTACCTATTAAATGAACATCTGCAGGCCAATATTTCTCAAACTTTTCTGTATTATCACTTCCATATCCTAAAGCAGTTATGTAGTTTGTTAATGCATCTATCCATACATATACAACATGCTTTTCATCAAAGGTTACTGGAATTCCCCAGTCAAAGCTTGTTCTTGAAACACAAAGGTCTTGAAGCCCTGGTCTTAAGAAGTTATTTAACATTTCATTTTTTCTTGATTCTGGTTGAATAAAATCTGGATGTTCTTCTATATACTTTATAAGTCTATCTGCATATTTACTCATTCTAAAGAAATAAGCTTCTTCCTTAGACTTTTCTACTGGTCTTCCACAGTCTGGGCATTTTCCATCTACTAATTGAGTTTCTGTCCAGAATGATTCACAAGGAGTACAATACATTCCTTCATATGAACTCTTATAAATATCTCCTTGGTCATAAAGCTTTTTAAATATCTTTTGAACAGCCTTTACATGATAATCATCTGTTGTTCTTATAAATTTATCATAGCTTATGTTCATCATTTTCCAAAGTTCTTTTATTCCTGCTACTACTTCATCAACATGTTCCTTTGGAGTTATGTTCTTTTCTTCTGCTATTCTTTGTATTTTTTGACCATGTTCATCTGTACCTGTTAAAAACATTACATCATAGCCAGTTAATCTTTTAAATCTTGCTATTGCATCTGCTGCAACAGTTGTATAGGTATTTCCTATATGAAGCTTTGTTGATGGATAATAAATTGGGGTTGTTATATAGAATGTTTTTTTACACTCATTACACATTATTTTTTCCTCCCTTAAATTATTTTCTATAAAAAAATCTCTATATAAGCACTATTATTGCCTATATAGAGACGTAATAAACTAATTATACGTGTTACCACTCTATTTTATCTCTGTTTCACAACAGAAACCTTATTAAGTGACTATCATCACTATTCAATATAACGGTTGATTCCGTAATCTCCTAACAAAAACTTTTTGCTCAAAGATTCTGCTCCAAGACCATCTTCATAAGATTTCCTATCACAAGCTTTCACCATACACCTGCTCTCTTTAGATATTCCTTCTTATTACTCTTCCCTTCTCTGCATTTAACCTTATGATAAATCAAAAATTTTTACATGTCAATTTATTTTTTTATCTTACCACATATATGTATGTCTATATTCAATAATATAAATTTATTTTTATTCATTTATATATCCTTTTTTTGATATCATTTCATAAATTTGATATACTATATGTGACATAATTAATTTTATTTTTCATCTAGAAGGGCGGGATTACTATGAAAAAGAAAGTAACCTTTAGTGACATCGCAAAATACACAAATTTTTCAAAAACAACTATTTCAAGATACTTTAACAATCCTGAATCATTAACCGAAGAAACTAAAAACAAAATTAAAAATGCATTAACTGTATTGGATTACAAACAAAATAAAGTAGCAAAATGTTTGGCAAATGGTAAAACTGAAATAATTGGAGTTATAGTTCCTAACTTATTTCTTGATTATTACTCAAAAATTTTAAATGATATAATTAATACATATCCTAAAAATAAATATAAATTCTTAGTCTTTTTGGGACATCAAGATCCTGAAAAGGAAATGAATTACATAGAAGAGCTTTTGGCTTATCAAGTTGAGGGATTAATTATTTTAACTCATTCAATTTCATCTGAAAAATTAAAAGATTTAGATATTCCTATAGTTGGTATAGAACGTGAAGATAAATATATTTCTAGTGTTAACAGCAACAATTATTCTGGAAGCTATGAAGCTATAAATTTATTAATTGAAAATAAATGTGATGAACTTTTTCATATTAATAATTTACCTAATAAAAAAATTGCAGCTTATGACCGTATAAAAGCTTTCGAAAATGTATGTAATGAAAACGATAAAGAACCTCACTATTATTTTAGGGATTTTAATGAATCTTATGATGATATATATAAAGAAATGGTTAACATATATGAAGATATAGAAAGTAATTTTCCTAATTGCAAAAAAGGAGTTTTTTTAAGTAATGATATTTATGCAAATATTTTTTTAAATATTCTTGTACTTCATGGGAAAAAAATTCCTGAAGAATATGAAATTATAGGCTTTGATAATTCACCTATATCTAGTCAATCTATTATTCCTATAACAACAGTAGGACAAGACTTAGATTTAATTGTTAACGCTGCTATGGATATACTTATTAATCACATTAATTGTAAAAAAGAAAAAATTCCTTATGATATTGAACATATAAATATTGAAACTAAACTCATAAAACGAAAAACAACATCATAAAAAAAGCAAAGTGAACATATCATTTTGTTCTTTTGTCCTGTTTGCTCAAATTTAAGACAAAATAATATATTCACTCTGCTCTAACTAATCCACTGGTTTTCCCATAAAGTATGTACATAAAATTACTGCTAATATTGATATGGGAAGTACTATGTATATTGGAATTCCAAAGCCTGCCGGAATATAGCCAAATATTATTGTTAATAATCCTATAAATAAAGCATACCACATTTGGGTTTTAACATGTTCTATATGTCCACACCCTGCTCCCATTGAAGATAATATTGTTGTATCTGATATTGGAGAACAATGGTCTCCAAAAATTGCTCCAGTAAGTACAGCACTTGTACTAACAATTATATATGACATATCTGAATTTATTGCATAAGATAACGGAATTGCTAAAGGCATTAATATTGTCATTGTGCCATAAGCTGTTCCTGTTGAAAATGAGATAATTGCACCAAAAATAAATATGATACTTGGAAGTAAAAAAGCTGGTACTGAACCAGATAGTTTTGATACTAAAAAATCTGCTGTTCCTAAGTCTCCTATAACTCCACCTAATGACCAAGCAAGTATTAATATAACTCCTGTTATCAATAATCCTTTCATTCCATTAATCCATACATCAATTGCCTCTGAGATTGTAAAAATTTTCTTGAAAACTCCTAATGCTATAGCAACTATACTTGCAAGTAGTGCTGATTGAAATAAAGCAACAGAAGCATCAGCATTACTAAAAGCTTCTCTAATTGCCCTAAAGGAAAATAAGGATTCACTAAATATTTGTTTAATAGACTCATTATCGCCTGACATTATAGAAGTATATCCACTATAATAAAAACTTATTAATGCTCCTATAACTAAAGTTCCAATTGGAATTATGGCATTCCAAATACTAAGCTTAACACCTTTTTTCACTTGAATTTCTTGTTCTATTTGTTCATCTAATTTTATATCTTTTAATATTTGTTCTCCTCTTCTAGCCTTAATTTCTGCTTTTCTCATTGGACCAAATTCTCTTAAAGAAACTATTGTAGTTATAACAAAAACTATTATTAAAATGTTATAAAACCTATATGGTATAGTTTGAAGAAATACTCCAAATCCATCTGCTTTTACACCTATCTTTTGAAATCCATCACTTATAAGTGATACTTCAAGCCCTATCCAAGTTGATATTATAGCAAGCCCTGCAATTGGAGCTGCTGTTGCATCTATTATAAATGATAACCTTTCTCTTGATACCTTCATCTTATCTGCTACTGGTTTCATTATTGGACCAACTATTAATGCATTTGCATAGTCATCAAAAAATACTATTATTCCTAATATCCAAGTTACAAATTGAGTACTTCTTGGAGTCTTAGCTTTTTTAGCCAATTCCTCTGCTATAGCCCTTGCTCCACCCATTTTAGAAATAAGCTCTATCACTCCTCCAATTACTAACACTTGAAGTATAATTCCAGCATTCCATGGGTCTGCAAGTGCATTAAGGGCTCTTTGAACAAAATCTAAAAAAGAATGTATTATAGCTTGAAAAAAACCATATTGAGTAAACTGTGTCATAAAACATCCTGTAAGAGTTCCTATAAATAATGATATTACAACATTTTTAGTTATAAATGCTAAAATAATTGCTACCAATGGAGGTATTATAGTAAACCACTTATATATCTCTGCATTTGAAAGAACATCTGTGCTTTCTGTTGCATATGCCATAGTTGAAGAAAGCATTAATATTATAAAAGTTATTAATGCTACTAAAAACTTTTTATTTTTCATTTGTTTTCTCCTATATTTTTAATCATTAGTTTAATTTAGTATTTGATTTGTAAATTTGCAAATTCATTATACAAATAAGTCTACGTTTTATCAAGCATTTTCATTTTTTCTTAGATTTATCTCTAGTGCTTTTTCCCATATCAACAAGTATTATAAGTGCAATTATAAATGAAATTCCATATCCTATAATTCCTATTATTGACAGCCCATTATATGTTGGCTGAACTTTATTGCTTATTATAAGAGAAGAAGATATTACAAGTGAAGCTACAATAAGACCACCTGTTAATCTATTTACCATAGAATCAATGTTAGACATTATTTTTTCCACATCTGATATCTTAAAATTAATATTTGCTTTATCATTATTTATCTTTGTTAATAGCTCTAGTGTTTTAGAAGGTATTCTCATAGTATCCCTTGCGAATTTATATGTGGATATTATTAACTCTTCTTGATTCAATTCCTTTAATATAGCTAATTTATTTTTAGATTTAACAAACCCAATTACTACTGAGATAATCTCAAGTTCTGGGTCTACCTCAGCTACAACACCTTCTAATATAACAAGTCCTCTTATTAATGCTGATAACTCACTTGGTAATTGAATGTTATTTCTCTTTACTATTTCAAATATCTCTTGAAGAAGCACTCCTATTTTTATATTTTTTAAACTAGCTGTTAGATATGTATCAAATAAATATGATATATCTTCATATAAGTTTCCCTTATTTATTTTTCCTTTTTTAATTCCAACTGCTAATATAAATTCTATTATTTTTTCTTTATCTTTTGTTGCTAATGAAATCATAGCTTCGTTAAGCCATGATTTCATATTTTCATTTAAAACTCCTACAATACCAAAATCTATAAAGCATATTTTTCCATTATATATTAGTAAATTTCCTGGATGTGGGTCTCCATGAAAAAATCCATCCTCAAATATTTGTTTACAATATGATAAAGCTAGTTTTCTTGCTACATCTTTATTATCATAGCCTTCTTCCTCAATCTTTTTAACATCATTTATTTTAAAACCTTCTATTTTTTCCATAACTAATGTTTTCTTAGTTAAAAATTCTTCAATTATATCTGGTGCATACACAGAAGCTACATTTTTATTCATATTTTTAAATTTTAAAATATTTCTTCCTTCGACAGAAAAGTCAAGCTCTTGTTTTGTTGATTTTTCAATTTCATCTAATACCTCTAATGGGTCAACTATACTTAAATTTATTTTAGTAAATCGTACAATTCTTTTTAATATTGCTATATCCATCTTCATAGTTTCAGAAATATTAGGTCTTTGTATCTTTACTACAACTTTTCTACCATCATAAAGAACAGCTTCATATACCTGTGCCATTGAGGCTGAAGCCATAGGCTTTTCATTAAAATATTTAAAACTATCCTCAATTTTTTTCCCAATATTATCTTCAAATACATCTTTTATTACTGATATCTCTTGTATGAATACAGAATCTTGTAATTTTACAAGCTCATCTATATATTCTTTTGGAAGTATATCATCTCTTGTGCTAAGTATCTGCCCAATTTTTACAAAGGTAGGTCCTAATTCTTCAATAGCTTTTCTAAAATTTTTAGGTGAATTTTTATTGTTATTAATTGTACTATCCACTACATATCCAAAACCATATTTTGCAAATACCTTAACAATTTCTTCAAATCTCTCTCTTGATTTTTTCTTCATATATTTCACCTTCCTTTTATAGAAAATTGTATCTATTGAAACTATTACTTCTTTCTCATAAACTCTTCAATATCTTCTACAGTTTTTATCATATCTTTTGTTAAAACTTCAACACCATTAGAAGTAATAAGTACATCATCTTCTATTCTTATGCCTATAGATTCTTCTTCTATATAAATTCCTGGCTCTACTGTCCATACCATACCTTCTTTAAAAATTGTATTTCTATCTTTATTGCTTATATCATGAGTATCTAAACCTAAGCTATGACCAATACTATGCCAATAATATTTTGAAACCTCTTCTTTGTTTTTAATAAGTCCAAGCTTTATACATTCCTCTGCAATCCATTCAGTTGCCATTTTGTTAAGTTCTTTATATTCAAGACCTGGCTTTATTGTTTTTATAACCCTTTCATTAACTCTTAAAACAGCATTATAAACTTCCTTCTGCCTTTTTGAAAATACTCCATTTACAGGAAATGTTCTTGTTATATCGGCATTATAATAATTATGTTGTGCTCCTAAATCAAAAAGTATTAAATCACCATCTTTTATTTCAGAATTATTATCTACATAATGAAGTATTGTAGCATTTTTCCCAGAGGCTGCTATAGTTTTAAAAGCATAATCTTTAATTCCATTACTTCTACATACAAATTCATAATAAGCTTCTAATTGATATTCTTTCATTCCAGCCTTTGCATTTTTCATAAGGCTTTCTACACCTTTTATTGTTATTTTTATGGCTTTTTTCATTTCTTCAATTTCTTCTTTTGATTTTACCATTCTAAGAGGTATTATCTTAGGGAAAATATTTTTTATTCTCACAAATGGATATCTTTTTTTCACTTCTTCACTAAAATTTTCTGATATTCCTTGAAGTTCTTGAAAGCTATCTCTTTCCATATCTAAATATAAATTTATTTCTTCTGTTTCTGAAAATACTCTATTTAAATAATCATAAAAGTTTCCTAAATAATCAATATATTTAACACCTGATATTTCTTCTGCCTCATTACTTCTTATACTTTTTCCTACCCAACGTTCTCTTTCCTCATCTATTTCTTTAATAAATAATCTTTCGCTTATAATTCCCTTTATCTTTGAGATAATAAGTATTGGTCGCTCTTCATCAATTCCTGTAAAGTAATAAAAATTTCTATTAGGAGTAAATGGATAATTTTCATCACCACTTTTTTTAGGAGCGTTTCCTGCAAATAATACTATTATTGAATTATCTTCTACTTCTTCTATTAATTTTTTTCTATTATTTTTAAAAAACTCTTTATTCATATTTACACACCCTTTGAGTTAATTCTTAAAGTAATTTTATTATATCCAATTTAAATATTTTTTTCACCCTTTAGAAAATTTATTTATATATTGCACTAAATAATCAGTAGTGATAGGATAATTATATAATTTATATATTAAGGAGATTCTATTTATGAAAGAAAATAATCTAAAAATGGCTCAACAAGACATAGATGATGCTTTAAAAACAGTAGAAGATTTAGAAAACTTCTTAAACACAGATGAGGTTACTGAAAAAGTTATAAAAGAAAAATTCCTTGCATTAAATGATAAGGTTAAAAAACTTGAAGACATTTTAATATCTGAAGGAATTCTATAATATATATAACTTAGGAATTATATGATTTTCTAACAATATAGAAAAAGTGTGAATTTATCACTTTGATTTTTCTGTCTTTTTGACAATAAATAAATTCAAAGCAACAATTCACACTTTTTTTATTCTCAAGATACTATTTTTAAAGTAATTAGCTATTTACACTACTTAGTACTTTCTCTTTTTATTATTTCATAATTTAAAACATAGTTAGGATTATCTAGTTCTCTTTTATTAAGAATCTTTATCAACATTCTTACAGCAACAGAACCCATATCATAGCTTGGTTGAGATATAGTAGTTAATTTTGGATAGAATATTTCTCCTAAAATATTATTATTAAACCCTATAACACTAACATCTTCTGGTACTCTAACACCTTTTTCCCTTAGTGCATTTATTGCTCCCATTGCGATTTCATCTGAAGCACATACTATTCCATCAAACATCTTGTTATTTTCTGTAAACCTTTGTATAGCTTGGTAACCTGTTTTAACAGTTAAGTTTTTAAAGTAACATAACTCTTCATCTAGTTCTAAACCTGAATCCTTAAGAGCATTTACAAATCCTATGTATCTTTCTCCCCATGCGTTCATGTTTTCTCCGTTTACTCCTATAAATGCTAGGTTTTTTAATCCTAAGTCTATTAAATATTTTGTTCCTTCATATGAGGCTGATATGTTATCAATAGTTACACTAGGTAACCTTCCATCTTTATCCTTAGTTTCTACTAATACAGTTTTTAGGTCTAGTTCATTAATTAAATCAAGTATCTCTTCATTAAGAGAACTACTTATATAAATTACTCCATCAACCATTTTTTCTTTAAGCACTCTTAAATACTCTTTTTCTTTTTCGACATCGAAATCTGAATTGCATAATATTATGTTATAATCATAAATATTTGTTACATCTTCAGCTCCTCTAACAATGTCTGGATAAAATTGACTTGCTATATCTGGTATTAGTATTCCAATAGTACTTGTTTTTTGAGTTTTTAAACTTCTTGCAACTATATTAGGTCTATAACCTAATTTTTTTATAGCATCTAAAACTTTTTTCTTTGTGTCTTCATTTACAACATCTATATCGTTTAATACTCTTGATACAGTTGCAATTGATACTCCTGCTTCTTTTGCCACATCTTTTATAGAAGTCGCCATATTATATCCCTCCTATTAGTTCTCATTCATTTATATAATTATACCTATATATTTTCTCAAAAACAAGGATATTTCAAAATATTATATATATTTTATCAATTATAATTAAAGAGACTAGCTTTTGCTAGTCCCCTCAAAATTACTTATTTATTTCAACATCTAAATTTAGCTTTTCACCATTTATTATAGTTTCAGTATAATCTCTTTCTGCTCCTGAAATTATTTCTACTGTTAAGGTATCTTTCTTTATTGTATCCTTAAATTTCTCTATAACTGATATTAACATATCATTATTTGCAACATATAAGTTTATCTTATCTGCAACTTCAAAACCTTTTTCTTTTCTCATGTTTTGAATTTTAGATATTATTTCTCTTACATGACCTTCTTCTCTTAATTCATCAGTTATATGAGTGTCAAGAACAACACCAATTTCACCTTCTCCAGCAAATGCATATCCACCAATTCCTTGCATTGTTACAAGAAGATTTTCTGAATTTAATTCTATTTCAGTACCATTAACATTTATAGTTTCAGTTCCACCACTCTTAATCTTTTGAGCTAATTCCATTTGATTCTTAGAAGCTATTTCTTTTCTTATTGCAGGAATCATCTTACCATAAGCTTTTCCTAGTACTGGTAAGTTAGGTTTTATTTCAAAATTAACATGTTGTGATAA
Source organism: Clostridium sp. (assembly GCA_022785265.1). Taxonomy (GTDB): domain Bacteria; phylum Bacillota; class Clostridia; order Clostridiales; family Clostridiaceae; genus Clostridium. Next base: position 17,728 of record JALFQD010000311.1, read on the forward strand.
ATCTGCTCCAAAGTCAACTTCTTTTATATTTAATTCATCTTTTATGATGTCTCCATAATATTGTGGAAGTGAATCTGTTGAAACAAGCATCTTAGAAAGTGGCTGTCTATTCTTTATATTAGCTCCATTTCTTGCACTTCTTCCAAGTTTAACAATTGTATATGCTAAATCCATTTCCTTTTCTAAATTCTTATCTATAGCCTCTTCATCAACCTTTGGCCAGTGACATAAGTGTATACTTTCTTTAGCATTTTCATCTAATGAAACTACTAAGTTTTGATATATTTCTTCTGTTATAAATGGTACAAATGGTGCTGCAACCTTTGCTAAAGTAACTAATGTGTTATATAAAGTTACATAAGCACCTATTTTGTCATCTGTAAGAGTTTCAGACCAGTATCTTGCTCTGTTTCTTCTTACATACCAGTTAGATAATTCATCAGTAAAGTTTTCAATAGCTAATGCTGCACTTGTTATATCATAAGAATTTAACTTATCATCAACATCTTTAACTAATGTGTTTAACTTAGACATTATCCACTTATCCATTACATTTTCTGATTTAAAATCTTTGTATTCTAATGGATTAAATTTATCTAATTCTGCATAAAGTACATAGAATGAATATACATTCCATAAAGTACTTAAGAATTTTCTTTGAGAATCTGCAACATCTTCAACTGAGAATCTAGTTGGAAGCCATGGAGCACTTGCTGTGTAGAAATGCCATCTTGTAGCATCTGCACCAACACTTCCAAGTACATCAAATGGGTCTACTACATTTCCCTTGTGCTTTGACATCTTTAAGCCCTTCTTATCAAGAACATGACCTAAAACTATACAATTTTCAAAGGATGCTTTATCAAATATAGCAGTTGAAATTGCAAGTAAAGTATAGAACCATCCTCTAGTTTGGTCAACAGCTTCTGATATAAATTGAGCTGGATAATTCTTTTCAAATAATTCCTTATTTTCAAATGGATAGTGTAATTGAGCAAATGGCATTGAACCTGAATCAAACCAACAGTCAATAACTTCTTTAGCTCTCTTCATCTTCTTTCCACACTTAGGACATTTTAAATATACATTATCTATATAAGGCTTATGTAATTCTATATCTTCTGGTACATCTATTCCCTTTTCTTTTAATTCTGCTATGCTTCCAATACATTCTTGATGTCCGCATTCACAAGTCCATATAGGAAGTGGTGTTCCCCAATATCTATCTCTTGAAATACCCCAGTCAATAACATTTTCTAGGAATTTTCCAAATCTTCCTGTTCTTATGTTATCTGGATACCAATTAATTTTGTTGTTATTTTCTATAAGCTTATCTCTTAATGTTGTCATAGCAACAAACCAACTTTCCTTAGGATAGTAAAGAAGTGGTGTATCACATCTCCAACAATGAGGATATGAGTGCATATGTCTTTCTTTCTTAAATAGCTTATTATTTTCTTCTAACCAGTTACAAATGCTTTCATCACATTTCTTAACAAACTTTCCTGCCCAAGGAGTAACTTCATCTACAAATTTACCTTCTTTATCAACTAAATTTACAAATGTTATTCCATTTTTCTTTGCAACAAAGCTATCATCTTCACCATAAGCTGGTGCAATATGAACTATTCCTGTACCATCTGTTAAAGTAACATAGTCACCATGAATAACTTCAAAAGCCTTTCCTTCAACCTTTGCAAAAGGCATTAATTGTTCATATTTAACTCCTAAAAGTTCTTCTCCCTTAAATTCTTTTACTATTTCATAATCTTCTCCAAGAACCTTGTCAGCTAAATCTTTTGCTAATATATAAACTTCATCTCCAACTTTTGCTTCTATATATGTATAAGCTTTATTTACACATAGTGCTAAGTTTGAAGGTAAAGTCCAAGGAGTTGTTGTCCATGCTAATATATATTTATTTTCTTTTCCTACTACTTTGAACTTTGCAATACAAGTTAAATCACTTACATCTTTATATCCTTGAGCAACTTCATGAGAAGAAAGTGCAGTTCCACATCTTGGACAGTAAGGCATTACTTTATGACCTTCATAAAGAAGACCTTTATCCCACATTTGCTTTAAAGCCCACCATACTGATTCAATATAATCATTGTGATAAGTTACATATGGGTTTTCCATGTCTACCCAATATCCTATTTGGTCAGTCATCTTTTCCCACATAGAAACATAAGTAAATACGCTTGATTTACATTCTTTAACAAACTTTTCAACACCATATTCTTCTATTTGTTGCTTTCCTGAAATTCCAAGCTTCTTTTCTATTTCAAGTTCTACTGGAAGTCCGTGAGTATCCCATCCAGCTTTTCTTATAACTTTATATCCCTTCATTACTTTATATCTTGGGATTATGTCCTTCATAACTCTTGTTAAGATATGACCTACATGAGGCTTTCCATTTGCTGTTGGAGGACCATCATAAAAAGTGAAATATTCACCATCTTGGTTCATATCAAAATTCTTTTTAATAATATTTCTTTCTTTCCAAAGGTTTGCTATATCTTTTTCCATACCTACAAAACCATTTGATAATTCAACCTTTTTGTACATTTAAGTAGCTCCTTTCTTATTTTTATAATAAAAAAACTTCATCCGCTAAGGACGAAGTTAAAATTCGTTATACCACCTACTGCAACAACACATGTTCTAATGTGTTAAAATTCAAGTACAAACATACTCTATCCCTTAACGCAGGCCAACGTGATAACTTACTAAAAAAATTTTTCAGTCTCAAACTCCTAGGTGATTTTCATTAAAAACTTCTATAACTTTGCACCAACCAGTTACTCTCTTTAAGAAGAAAATTTAACTACTTTTCCTAATCACAGTCTCTGATTTTTATTATATATTATCTATTAAATATTTGTCAATTCTTGATTTATTATTCAAAATAAATAAATTTTTAATTGTATTTCTTTAAATCATAAAAAATACAATTAACTCTTTAAAATTCTTTATTTATTATTAATTATCACCATAAATTTTAATTTGTATTCAGGTGTTATACTAAAAGTATAGTTAATATATAATTTCCTATAAAATTTAAAAATAAATTTATTGAAAGAAGGCTTTTTATTATGTCAGAACTAGCATTTAAGGTTGAAGAAAAATTAGCAAACGAGAAGGCTAAAGCTATAAGAAGGAATGGACAAACTCCTGGAGTTATTTATGGAGAATTTTTAGACAATCCTATTTCAATTAAAATTGCTAACACTCAATTGCCTAAAATACTTAAAACTCATTTAACAAGTTCAGTAGTTTCATTAGAAGTAAATAATGATGTTAAAAATTGTGTTATTAAAGATATTCAAAAAGATATGTATGGAAAAATCATTCATGTTGATTTCCAATATGTAAAAGCAAATGAAGTTATTAAACTTAAAGTTCCAGTAACCTTTGAAGGACAAACTGCTTTAGAAACAAATAGATTAGTCCTAGAAACTTTTGCTTCAGAAATAGAAGTACAAGGAGCTGTTGAAAAACTTCCAGAAAAAATAGACATTGATGTTTCAGATAAGAAATTTGAAGATAAAATTTTAGCTAAAGATGTTACTCTTCCAGAAGGAGTTCATTTAGTTACTGCTGAAGATACACTATTAGCTGTTGTAGCAGGAACTGAAACTGAGGAAGAATCTGAAGAAGAGACAGAAGAAAAAACTGAATAATTACATAACTTTTAAACCCATACATTTAATAGTATGGGTTATATTTTTGCCCTTATAAATAATTATTATCAATTAATATTGACTTTTACTATTATCAATGTTTTAATAAAGTTAACAAAATTAAATTATGGAGATATAAAATTATGAATAATAATGAACTTAGCCAAGAAATTCTTGATAAAATAACAAAAGTTTGCGTGTGCAAATCTATTTCTAGACTTAAAATTAAAGAAGCTATAAAGTCAGGAGCAAAAACTGTAGAAGAAGTAAAAAAAATTACTGGAGCAGGAACAGGCTCATGCAAAGGTTGTAGATGCATTCCAAAAATTCAAATGCTTATAGACGAAAATAATTAAAGAAAATTTTTCACAATTATATTTTAAAACAAAATAAAAAAAGGCTATTACACAAGAAATATAATAACATTTTAGTAAAATGCTATAAATTCTTAATGCAACAGCCTTTGTTTTTTTACTTATGTTATAACCTTAATCTTGTTTATTAAACTATTAGTTTCCTTATTTTATGAAGGCATGACTTGGAGCCTGTCGACGGAATGACTGAATAACATAAGGAAACTAATAGTTTTGAAACAAGCTTAAGGGTTTGTATATCTGTTTAGTTAAAAGCTTTGTAAATAGCCTTTATTCCCTTTTCAAAATCATCATTTTCTATTCCAACAAGAATATTCATTTCTGATGAACCTTGGTCTATCATTCTTACATTTACATCTGCTTCTGATAAAGCTGTAAA
>JALFQD010000336.1 GCA_022785265.1 Clostridium sp.
GGTTCCTGCAATTGCTCAAGACTATAAGACTAAAGAAGTATTAATGTTAGCTTATATGAACAAAGAGAGCCTTATAAAGACCTTAGAAGGGGATACTGCATGGTATTATAGTAGAAGTAGAAATGAGCTTTGGAATAAGGGAGCAACTTCAGGTCATTTACAGTATGTAAAAGAGATAAAAGTAGACTGTGATAATGATACAATATTATTATTAGTTGACCAAGTAGGAGCAGCTTGCCATACAGGTAATAGAACTTGTTTCTATAGAGATTTATAGGAGTGATAAAATAATGGATCAAATAAAAGAAGAATTTAAAACAATAATGGAAAGAAAAAATTGTGGGGAAGAGGGTTCATACACAAATTATCTTTTCAATAAAGGGACAGAAAAAATAACTAAAAAGATTGGAGAAGAGGCTACAGAAGTTGTTATTGCAGCAATAAAAAATGATAATGAAGAGCTTATTGGAGAAATATGTGATTTAACTTATCATGTACTTGTTTTAATGGCAGAAAAAGGACTTTCTCTTGAGGATATATCAAAAGAACTTAAAAAAAGAAGAGAAAAATCAAATAACTTTAAAGGTGAAAGGAAACCAATAGAAAATCTATAAAATTAAAGGACTGTTAAACAATGAGAAAAATTCATTGTTACAGTTCTTTTTGCATTATCAAGAAATTATATTGATTGCTAAACAAATGAGAACTCATTAAGCTTAATAAATATATTTATTTTGCTGTTTTTCTTAACAATTTATTAAAATATTTTAAATATTAGAGAAATAGAATAGAATTTAAGGTATAATTATAATGCTAAATTTAAAAAATATGTATAAGGAGAACAAAAATATGAAAGAATTATTTAAGATAAAAGATTTAACCTTTTATGAGGAGGATTATCAGGATGATATAGAAGATTATTCTGATATAATTCCAATAATTCAAGATTTTGCTGATAAATTAGACTATGAAAAAATTGTATGCACAGAAATTAATGACTGTTGCAATAAAAGCAAAAATAATTATTTTATTCAAATTCATGGTTATATTAATAAAGAAGATGAATTCATAACAAAAGAGGAACTTGAAAGCTTTAAAAACTGTTTAAATAGAGATGAATTAGATTTATTTGTTATAAGAATATATAAATGTTGTGATTGTGGAAAGTGGATAATTGATATATTAGAAGATTAATAAAAATTATAAATGTATATTGAGGGAGTTGATTTTTATGATAGAATCTTTAAAAGAAAAGATATTATCTGCAAAAAACATTATTGTAGAAAAAGCATCTTCTTTGATATCATTTTTAGGAGACTTATATTTCTTTAAATTGATAAGAAAAAGATGGAAATTTACCATATTCATAGTATTAATTTTTCTTTTATTTTTTGGATATTTTATTGGAAGAATCAATACATCTAGAGAATATATTTTATCAAGCCTTGAAATGGCACTAAAAAATAATGACATATCAGCACTTAGTGATATAGTTAAGGTAGATGGAGAGAGAGTAAATGAAAAGAGTATAGAATCTCTAATTCAATATTACAGTAGTGGAAATAATAAAGTAGATAGTTTAATTAATAATTTAAAAACAAATAGTGAAACTAAGGATTTTAAATTAGAGTGTAAAAAATATTTTTTCTGGAATATGTATTACTTAAATGTAAAAACTTTCAAAATAACTATTGATAGTAATTTTGAAGATGGTGAATTTACTGTTGGTAATATTGGAAAAATAAAATCAGGAGAAGTTCTTAAAGATGTAATTCCAGGAAGCTATACTATTAATGGTGTTTTAAATTGTAATTATGAGACAGTAAAAACCTCTAAAGAAGTAGTGATAATGGAGGATAAAAATATAAAGATAGATTTTCCAGCAAGAGTAATAAAAATAGATTCTGAGTTTCAAGATGCAGATGTTTATATTAATGGAAAAGACATAAAAAGAAAAGTTAAAGATATGAAAAATTTTGGACCAGTACCAACAGATGGAACTGTTTCAATACATTTAGAAAAGGAATTTCCATGGGGAAGAAATAAGGGGGAAGAAGTTGTAATAACAGATACTCCAATAATAAATATCACAATTCCAATAAGTAATAAAACTTTAGAAGAGAATATAACAAATGTTATAAATATATTCTATGAAAGTGTTTTTGTAGCATTAAATAAACAAGATAAGAGGTACATTGAAAATTGTATAGAAGAAACTAAAAATAAAATATATAGTTCTGTTGAAGAAAAGTATATTTTATTTAAAAATAAATATTCTAATTTAAAAATGGATATAGATTTTGAAAATAGTCAATATTTTTATGAGGACAATACTTATAGAGCTACTATAGTAGTAAATGTACAATATGATGTAAGTAAAGCTATTTTAAACCTAAATAAAGAAACATACTCAAAAAGCTTTTTTACAAGAATTGTTTATAAAGATGATAATTGGATAGTTGAGGATGTAGATAATTTTAATCTTGAATAGTATAGGAGGAATTCTTGTTGAATGGAGATAGAATGAATATTTTAAAAGATACACCTGATTATGAAGACTATACCCAAAATGTTGTGAAAAAAAGTAATATGGGTTGTTCAAGTTGCTGTGAAAAGTGTTGTAGATGTAATAATAAAAAATATATGAAGGAAATATATAAATAAATTTTGGGAGGGAAATATTTTGGCTAAGCCTAGTATATTCAGTAGAGATTATGAAAGAAAAATGAAAAAAAGAAAAAAAAGAGTAATCTTAACTATTATTATAATAGCTTTAATAGTTGTTTGCGTTGCATTTAAATTTATAATATCAGATTTAGATTTTAGCAATGTAAGAGCAAAGCTTCAAGCTTGGGTAGACAGTGGTAAAACTCAAGAAGATTTAGATAAAGAGGCTCTTGTTGATAATAAAGATAAAAATGAAGATATAAAACCAGAAACAAGTACAGTATCTGTAAAAACAGATGAATCGCAAAAAAAGGAGCTAAATTTAAAAATATCAGATGAAATTATATTAAAAGCTTCTTATGAAGAGAAAGATGGAAAAAAACAATTTACAAATATAGAAAAAAAGGAAGGATATGATTTTGATATAAGTCCTTCAAAAGAAAAAGTTATAGTAAGTACTCCAACACAAGATTTAAAGCTATTTAATGTAGATGGAAGTGAAAAAATAATAACTAAAGGAGTTCATACAAGCACTAAAGGAACAAAATTTTTAAAAGATGATATACTTAAACAAATACCAAATTTTATATGGTGTAATCAGCCTAGATTTATTGATGATAAAATGATAATATATATAAGTGAACTGCCTTACTTAGGGAATGGATTAGTGGATAAATATGTATGGTTAAAAGATACAGAAAGTTTTGAAAGTCCCGAAAATCCAAATGATACCAATATTTATGGAATTGTAGGAAGTGACATTAAAATTGGAAGTATTAACCAAGAAAAGGGTATAGAAGTAACTGTAAATGGTACTGTTTATTATGTTAATGCAAATGGAGAAGTTTCAAATTAAAAATAATTTATGTTTAAATATAATAAAAAAATTGAAAATAATTAGGAATATGTGATATAATAACTTAGTCTATCAAGAGAAGTTAAGAACTATTTTAGGAGGAATATAAAAAAGATGGAAGCTAAAATGGAAAAAATAGAAACCAATGTTGTTAAACTTGAAGTTAAGGTTGAGGCTGAAAAATTTGATGCAGCTTTAAAAAAGGCTTATAACAAAAACAAGATGCACTTTAATGTACAAGGATTTAGAAAGGGAAAAGTACCAATGGCTATGGTAAAGAAATTCTATGGAATAGAAGTTCTTTATGATGATGCAGTAAATTTTGTAATTGATGAAACTTATCCTGCAGCATTAGCTGAAAATGATATTAAGCCTGTTGATTATCCAAAGGTTGATATTGTTGAAATAGGAGAAGGTAAGGATTTAATTTATACTGCAGAAATAACTACATATCCTGAAGTTGAACTTGGAGAATACAAAGGTCTTGAAGTTAAAAAGCCAACTTATGAAGTAAATGATGAAGAAGTAGAGAAGCAATTAGCTTCAATGCAAGAAAAAAATGCAAGAGTAACTACTAAAGAAGAAGGAACAGTAGAAGACAAGAATATAGCTGTTATTGACTTTAAGGGTTATATAGATGGAACTCCTTTTGAAGGTGGAGAAGGAACAGATTTCTCATTAGAAATTGGTTCAGGTTCATTTATTGATAATTTTGAAGAACAATTAATAGGATTATCTGTAGGAGATACAAAAGAAGTAAATGTTACTTTCCCAGAAAACTATGGTTCAGAAGAATTAAATGGAAAGCCAGCTAAATTTGATGTAACAGTAAAAGAAATAAAAGTTAAAGAAGTTCCAGCATTAGATGATGAATTTGCTAAAGATGCTTCAGAGTTTGAAACTTTAGCTGAACTTAAGGAAGATATAAAGAAAAATCTTCAAAAAGCAGAAGACCAAAAAGCAGAAAATGAATTTGAAGAAGATATAATAACTGCTGTAATAGAAAATACTAAGCTTGATTTACCACAAGTTATGGTAGAAAAAGAAATAGATCATATGATGAATGACCTTGAAAATAGATTAAAATATCAAGGATTAACTTTAGAACAATACATGGAATTCACAGGAAATACTCCAGAAAAGATGAGAGATTTCATGAAAGAAAATGCTGAAAGAAAAGTTAAGGCTGACATAATAATAGATGCTATAGCTAAGGCTGAAAACATAGAAGCTACAGAAGAAGAACTTAAAGAAAAAGCTTTAGAAGTAGCTAAGATGTACTCTGGTGGAGACCACGAAAAAATGGCAGACTTATTAATTAAGGCACAAAAGCCAATGCTTGAAAATGAAATAAAAATTGTTAAAACTTTAGATTTACTAAAGGCTAATGTTAAATAATTAAATCAATTAAATTTATAAAAATAATTGCCAGAATTTTTCTGGCAATTATTTCACTATAATGGATATTGCACTATAATGAAATTTGCAATATAATGTAATGTGAATAAGAAAAAAATTACAATATATTGGTAGAAAAATAGGAGGTAGAGTTATGGCATTAGTTCCTACAGTCATTGAACAAACAGGAAGAGGAGAAAGAGCTTACGATATATTTTCAAGATTATTAAAAGATAGAATAATTATGTTAAGCGGAGAGATTACAGATGACACTGCAAATCTTATAGTTGCTCAATTACTATTTTTAGAAAGTGAAGATCCAGATAAAGATATTTATCTATATATAAATAGTCCAGGTGGTTCTGTTACAGCAGGTATGGGTATATATGATACAATGAATTATATAAAGCCAGATGTATCAACTATATGTATAGGAATGGCAGCATCAATGGGAGCATTTTTATTATCTAGTGGAGCTAAAGGAAAAAGAATAGCTCTTCCTAATGCAGAAGTCATGATACACCAACCATTAGGTGGTTTCCAAGGTCAAGCAACCGATATAGATATACATGCAAAATGGATATTGGAAACTAAGAAAAGACTTAATACTATATTAAGTAAAAATACAGGAAAACCATATGAACAAATCTGTCAAGATACAGAAAGAGATAATTTCTTCCATGCAGAAGAAGCAGCAGAATATGGATTAGTAGATAAAGTTATAACTAATAGTGAAATTGGAAAAGATAAATAGTATAATTAGGGTATAAATTGATTATAAAAGAGGTGAGTATATGGCTAAGTATGATGATAAAAAACAATTAAAATGTTCATTCTGTGGTAAAAATCAAGATCAAGTTAAAAGACTTATTGCAGGACCTGGTGTATATATATGCGATGAATGTATAGAATTATGTTCTGATATTATAGCTGATGAATTTGAAGAAACTATAGAATTAGATACAAAATCATTACCAAAGCCTAGAGAAATAAAAAACTATTTAGACTCTTATGTTATTGGTCAAGAAAGAGCAAAGAGAGCACTTTCAGTTGCTGTCTATAATCATTATAAAAGAGTAAATAGCAATGATAATAATAATGACGACGTAGAACTACAAAAGAGTAATATACTTTTACTTGGACCAACAGGTTCTGGTAAAACATTTCTTGCTCAAACTTTAGCAAAATTTTTAAATGTTCCTTTTGCTATAGCAGATGCTACAACTTTAACTGAAGCAGGATATGTTGGAGAAGATGTTGAAAACATTCTTTTAAGATTAATCCAAAATGCAGATTATGATGTAGAAAGAGCTGAAAAAGGAATAATATATATTGATGAAATTGATAAGATTGCAAGAAAATCTGAAAATCCATCAATAACAAGAGATGTTTCAGGAGAAGGTGTTCAACAGGCATTACTTAAGATACTAGAAGGAACTGTTGCTTCTGTTCCACCTCAAGGCGGAAGAAAACATCCACACCAAGAATTTATTCAAATAAATACATCTAATATATTATTTATTTGTGGTGGAGCTTTTGATGGAATGGATAAGATAATAGAAAAGAGAACTAGAAAGAGTTCAATAGGATTTGGAGCTGAAATACAATCTAAAGAAGAAAAAGATGTAGGAAGCTTATTCAAAGAAATAATTCCAGAAGACCTTTTAAAATTTGGATTAATTCCTGAATTTGTAGGAAGATTACCTATAGTTGTTACTCTTGATTCATTAGATGAAAGTGCACTTATAAGCATATTAAGTGAACCTAAGAATGCATTAGTTAAACAATATACAAAATTATTTAATCTTGATAATGTTGAATTAGAGTTTACACAAGAAGCTTTAAAAGCTATAGCTCAAAAAGCTATTGAAAGAAAAACTGGAGCAAGAGGACTTAGGTCAATTATTGAAGATGTAATGACAGATATCATGTTTGATATTCCTTCAAATGAAAGAATTAATAAAGTAATCATTACAGAAGCTACAATTAATTCAGGAGAAAAACCAGAGGTTAAGATGGTTCCAGAAGGAGAAAAAAGACCTCCAATAAAAATATCAAAAAATAAGAGCAAGAAAACTGTAGAAACAGCTTAAAAAGTGGCAATGCCACTTTTTTTATTCTATCAGGAAATTATATATTTTGAAAACTGTGGATAACTTGCTAAGTTAATGATAAAGCTTAATAAAAGAAACAAGTTTAAGAATTTCCTTTCCTTTAGTTAGAGCATAGTGAATATATTATTTTGTCCTGACTTGGAGCTTGTCGACGGAAGAGCAAAATAATATATTCACTATGCTTTTTTTATTTTTAAGTGAATAAACTTTTTATATTCAGTCAATAATTTTAAAAGAAATAAATAGTTGGAGGAATAAAATAATGACTGAATTACTTATAGTCTTACAAATAATATTAATGGTATTAATGATTTATGTTATTTTATCTAATAATAATGTAAGAGTAAATAAAGTTATAATAGATAAAGAAAATAAAAAAGAAATGAATCGCCTTAATAATATGAAAAAGCTTTCTTTAACAATTCCATTGACAGAAAAGAGCAGACCACAAAAATTTGAAGAAGTAATAGGGCAGGAAAATGGAATAAAGGCATTAAAAGCCGCTTTATGTGGAGCAAACCCTCAACATGTAATTATTTATGGACCTCCAGGTGTAGGAAAAACAGCAGCGGCAAGGCTTGTACTAGAAGAAGCCATAAAAAGTGAAAAATCACCATTTACTAAAGAGGCTAAGTTTGTGGAAATAGATGCAACTACTATTAGGTTTGATGATAGAGGTATAGCAGATCCTTTAATAGGTTCTGTTCATGATCCAATATATCAAGGGGCAGGTGCTATGGGGTTAGCAGGAATTCCTCAGCCCAAGGAAGGAGCAGTTACAAAAGCACATGGTGGAATGTTATTTATAGATGAAATTGGAGAACTACATCCTACAGAGTTAAATAAACTTTTAAAAGTATTAGAAGATAGAAAAGTATTTTTAGATAGTTCATATTATAGTTCAGAAGATCCTAATATTCCTTTATATATAAAAGAGATATTTGAAAAAGGATTACCAGCAGATTTTAGATTAATTGCAGCAACTACAAGAAGTCCAGAAGAAATACTTCCTGCGATAAGATCAAGATGTGTAGAAATTTTCTTTAAAGCATTAACAGATAAAGAAATCATACAAATAGCAAGAGAAGCAGTTAAAAAAATTCAATTAAAAATTCAAGAATCAGCTCTTGAATTGGTAGGAGAATTTTGTGTTAATGGTCGTGAAGCCATAAATTTAGTGCAATTAGCAGCAGGGATTACTATAAATGAAGATAGAAAGATTATAACAAATAAAGATATAGAGTGGTCTATAGAAAATGGAAGATACAATAAAAAATTAAACATAAAAATAAATGATACTCCAGAGATAGGTGTGGTTAACGGACTTGCAATATATGGAGATAGCATTGGAACTATTATGAAAATAGAAGCTTCAATAAAAAAGATAGATAATAGAGAAGGAAGAATAAAAATATCAGGAATTGTAGAGGAAGAAATATTATCTGGAAACAACAAGAAAATAAAAAGAAAAAGCACAGCTTTATCCTCAGTAGAGAATGTAATAACAGTATTAAATAATATCTATGATTTAAATTTAAGTCAATATGATGTTCATGTAAATATACCTGGAGGAATACCTGTTGATGGACCTTCTGCAGGTATAGCAATTGCTACAGTAATTTACAGTGCAATAAAAGAAAAGGCTGTTGATAATACAATTGCTATGACTGGAGAAATAGGGTTATTGGGAGGTGTTAAGGCTGTTGGAGGAATAAAGAAAAAAATTGAGGGTGCTAAAAGAGCAGGAGCTCAAGAAGTAATTATTCCTAAAGAAAATTTTACAGAAAGTCTTTTAGAAATAGAGGATATAAATATTATTCCAGTAGAAAATATTTCAGAAGTTTTTAATTGTGTTTTTATTGAAGAGGAACAAAATAATTTTAATAGTATAAATATATTATTAGCAGATAAAGAAGCAAAATAAAAAAGTGTTAATCTTTATTATTAAGCTTTATCTACTATTTAACAAATTAAATAATTTTCTATTTAATAAAAAGGATTTGCTAGTTGAAGCAGTCCTTTTGTGCATTAATATTGAAAAAAAATGGGGTTATGGTATACTAATTAAGTCTAATAAAATTAAGAAGAATGGATGGAGGGAACATTATGGAAAAAAATAAAAGTATTCCTTTAATTCCTCTAAGAGGTTTAACTATTTTCCCTGATATGGTTATACATTTTGATGCAGGTAGAGAAAAGTCTATTATGGCAATTGAAAAGGCTATGTTAAACAGTGAAGATATATTTCTAGCAGCTCAAAAGGATGAAAAAAAGGAAAATCCAGAACAAGATGATATAAGTTCAATAGGAACTGTATGTAGAATAAAACAATTAATTAAACTGCCAGGCAATACTCTAAGAGTGTTAGTTGAAGGAATAAAAAAAGGAATAATAAAAGAATTTTTAGATAATAAAGATTACTTTGAAGTTATAATAGAAGAGATTAATGAAGAATATTCAAATGATGATGTTGAAATAGAGGCACATTTTAAAATGTTAAAAAAATCATTTATTAACTTTGTAAAGTTATTAGGTGATGAAAGTAATGAAATGCCTATGACTATTGAAAGTGAAGAGAATATTAGTGAATTTACTAATATGGTTTCAGGATATCTTCCTATAGATTATAGAAAAAAACAAGAACTTCTTGAAACATTAGATATAAATAAAAGAATAGAGAAGCTTTTAGTTATAATAGAAAATGAAATAAAGGTAGTAAAAGTTCAAAGAAAGCTTGCTGCTAAAGTAAAAAAAAGTGCAGATGATTCTCAAAAAGAATTTTATCTAAGAGAACAACTTAAATTTATTCAAGAAGAGCTTGGAGAAGATTTTGATGAATCAAAGGAATTAAATGAACTAAAGGAAAAAATAAATTCTTCTAAAATGCCTAAAATTGCAAAAGAAAAGTGTTTAGAGGAACTTAGAAAATTAAAAAATGTAAGTATGGCTACTTCAGAGGGAAACTCAATAAGAACTTATTTAGATTGGGTTTTAGATATTCCTTGGGGAAGATATACAAGGGAAAGTTTAGATATAGAAAAAGTTGAAAAAATACTTGATGAAGAACATTATGGATTAAAAGATGTAAAAGAAAGAATATTAGAGTATTTATCAGTTAAGAAAATTAGTGGTTCTTCAAAAGGACCTATACTTTGTTTAGTAGGACCTCCAGGAGTAGGTAAAACATCAATAGCTAGCTCAATAGCAAAAGCTATTAATAGAAAGTATGTAAGAATGTCATTAGGTGGAATGAGCGATGAAGCCGAGATAAGAGGACATAGAAGAACTTATGTAGCAGCTATACCAGGAAGAATTATTTATGCATTAAAAGAATCTAAATCTATGAATCCATTAATGCTTTTAGATGAAATAGATAAGTTAAGCTCTAATTATAAAGGAAATCCAGCTGATGCTTTATTAGAAGTATTAGATAGTGAACAAAACAAAACATTTAGAGATAACTTTATAGAGCTTCCAACAGATTTATCAAAGGTGTTATTTATAACAACTGCTAACAGTTTAGAAACTATTCCAAGACCATTGTTAGATAGAATGGAAGTTGTTGAGGTTTCTGGCTATACATATGAAGAAAAATTTCATATTGCAAAAGAACATCTTATTAAAAAAATCTTTAATCAATATTCTTTACCAATAGATAAGGTAAATATAACTGATGAAGCTATAAAACTTATTATAGATGGATATACAAGAGAATCCGGAGTAAGAGAATTAGAAAGAAAACTATCATCATTGATTAGAAAATCAATGGCCTACATATTAAAAAATAAAAAAGAAGAAATTTTAATAGATAAAGCTATGGTTGAAGAATTAATGGGTAAAAGGGAATTTACATTTGACAAGTCTCAAAATGAGGATAAGGTAGGCGTAGTAACTGGAATGGCATGGACAGCCTATGGAGGAGATACTTTGCCAGTAGAGGCTGTTACTATGGAGGGTAATGGAAAACTACAACTAACAGGACAATTAGGAGATGTTATGCAGGAATCTGCAAAAACTGCATATTCTTATGTAAGAGCAAATGCAAAGAAATTTGGAATTGATGAAGATTTTTATAAAAATAAAGATATTCATATTCATGCTCCAGAGGGTTCAGTTCCAAAAGATGGTCCTTCAGCAGGAGTAACTATGGTAACAGCGTTAGTATCTGCATTAACAGGAAAAAAAGTTAGAGGAAACATTGCAATGACTGGTGAGGTAACTTTAACTGGACAAGTCCTACCTATAGGAGGATTAAAAGAAAAATCTTTAGCAGCTTATAGATATGGAATAGATACTATAATAATTCCTAAAGAAAATGAGAAAGATATAGAAGATATACCTGATTCAATTAAGAATAATATAAAAATTATATTAGCAAAGCAAGTTGATGAAGTAGTTAAGAATGCAATAATTGGAGTTGATACTCATGATAATTAAACAAAGCGAATTTATTATATCTGCAGTTAAAAAATCTCAATATCCAACAGATGGAAGAGTAGAGATAGCATTTGTAGGAAGGTCTAATGTTGGAAAAAGTTCATTAATAAATTCATTAACAAATAGAAAAAAATTGGCTAAAGTAAGTCAAACACCAGGAAAAACAAGACTTATAAATTTCTTTTTAATAAACAATGATTTTCATTTAGTTGATTTGCCAGGCTATGGATATGCAAAGGTCTCTAAAAAAGAACAGGAAAGTTGGGGTAAGATTATAGAAACTTATCTTAATGGAAGAGAAGAGCTTAAGAGAGTTGTATTGCTTGTAGATTCAAGACATAAGCCAACCAAAGACGATATAACAATGTTTAATTGGATTAAGCATTATGGCTATGAGGCTATAATAGTAGCAACCAAAAGCGATAAACTTTCTAATAATGATATTCCTAAAAGTAGAAAACTTATTAAAGAGACATTAAAGCTTACAGAAAATGATAAATTATATTTCTTTTCATCATTAAACAAAAAAGGAAAGGATGAATTAATAGATAATTTATTTTCAGACTTAGCAAGAGAAGAATAATAATTAAGAGTATGGATATTATTTCCATACTCTTTTTTTATTTCTATAGGAAATTATTATATATTTTGAAAACTGAGGATAACTTGCTAAGTTAATAATAAAGCTTAATAAAAGAAACAAGTTTAAGAATTTCCTTTCATTTTGTTAGAAAGTTTTAATTATTATTTTGCGTTGACTTGGATCCTGTCGACGGAAAAAGCAAAATAATAATTAAAACTTTCTTATCAAATAGTGTCAAATACTATCAGGAAGAATAATATATATTATAAAAATAAATAAAATTTTCTTCTAGGAGGTAGAGTTATGGAAATTAATGATATTATTAATGGCTTAAACTCCAATAATAGTACTAACTCAAATTGTTGTTGTGGAAATAATAGTTGTGGATGCAATAATTCGTGTATAGGAAATTGTGGTGGATTTGGAAACTGCGGAGGATTTGGTGGCTTCGGCGGATGGTGGATATGGATTATATTATTATTCTTTTTCTTTGGTTGGGGTGGAAATGGCTATGGATTTGGAGGAAATAGATATGGAGGTTCATATATGATGAATCCTTGCTGTTGTTGCTGTTGTGAAAAGAAAAAGAAAAAAAGAGATGAATGTTGCTGCACTTGTGGATGCCAACAAAATTGTTGTTGCCAACAAAACTGCTGCTGTAATGGAAACGCCAACAATAATTCCTTCTTTGGAGGCTCTTGGTGGTTATTCTTATTAGTATTATTATTTATTTGTTCTTGTGGAAATGGTTTTGGCGGCTGTGGAAATGGTTGCAGCTGTGGTGGTTCAATAGATGGATGTGGTTGTGGTAATTTAGGATGCTAAATTAAAGAGCTATCTAGTAATTGAGAGGAGAGATAGTTATGTCAAAGAAAAAGCATAGAGATGAGTGTTGTTCTTGTTGCTACTGCTGTGAGCCATGTTATTGTTGTGAACCATGTTGTTGCAATCAACAAAGCATGATAGGGAATAATTCCATGGGATGTAACGGCTGTTGGGAAGCTATATTATTTTGGTTAATAGCTTGTGGAGCAGGACTTTTAAACACTAGTTCAATTTTAATAATATTACTATTCTTACTTTACGGATGGAGCCAAGGTAGCTGCCAAATGTTTTAGTTGATAGTAAAGTTGGATGGAGGACTATATGTCCTCCAAAAAAATGCTTAAATTTATTAACAAACAAAAAATAAATACATATATTATAAATTATAAGCAAGTAAATTTAAGGAGGAGGGGAATGTCAAAGAAAAAGCATAGAGAAAAACAAACTACTAATATGAATAATAACATGAATATGAGAAATCCTATGAATAATCCTTTTGGAATAAATCCTCAGCAGCTATTAAGTATGTTTGGAGGAAATATGGACATGAATAAATTAGGAAACATATTATCTTCAATGAACAGAGAAGGATTTAATTTAAATAATATTAATTCTCAAATGAATAATGGAAATTTTAATATGAATAATCAAAGTAAAGAGTATAATGATGTAAGTAATGAAAGTGCAAATATTAATATGGAGGGAAATAATGATGATAATATGGAATTTTTACTATCATTAAGGAGAATAGTAGATTCTAGCAGATTAGATTTTATTGATAAGATTATAGAATTATATGATAAAGGAGCATTTAAAAAATAAATTTATTTTTATATGTATAAAAAAATAAATTTGGGATAATACTAATAATGTACAAAGGAAATAAATCTTTTGTAACTAAATAAAGTTAATACCTTTATTTAGAATCCCCCCCATCCCCCTTTTAGGCCGCAGTTGATGCGGCCTTTTTTAAAAAAGGAATAATAAAGGAAATTTCTAAACTTGTTTATTTTATTAAAATTTATCATTAAGATAACAAGTTATCCAAAGTTTAATAAATTAAATAATTTTTTATTGAATAAAAAAAGAACTACTAAAAGTAGTTCTAATTTTGGCATTCAGGACAAACTCCATAAAAATAAACTTGATTTGATAATATTTTATAATCACAACATTCACTAGCTTGATTATT
The DNA here is from genome assembly GCA_022785265.1 of Clostridium sp. Classification (GTDB taxonomy): domain Bacteria; phylum Bacillota; class Clostridia; order Clostridiales; family Clostridiaceae; genus Clostridium. The sequence goes on from JALFQD010000336.1 coordinate 14,073, forward strand.
TAAATTTTCTATAAGAAACTTTTCTATATCATCAACTCTTCCACATTTAATACATTGGATATGTGGATGTGGCATAGAATTTGCATCATACCTGAAGTTGCCTTCACCAACATTTAATTCCTGAATTAATCCAACTTCCTCTAAAGTCTTTAATGCTTTGTATATAGTAGCAAGACTCATTGTTGGATATTCAGAATGTATAGCCTTATAGATAACTTCTGCTGAAGGATGTTCTTTAGTTGTTAGAAGATATTTATAAACAGCTAACCTTTGTGGTGTTAATTTCAATTTTTTTTCTTTAAAAATTTTAGTAATCGTATCCATAATAAACACCTCATCTATATATGCAATTATATAAAAATATAAAGTAAGTGTCAATAATTATTTGTAAATTTTTATATTTAAATAATAATCATTATTATTACTACATATAGAATAAGTTTGTTGCAATTGGTGATAAGTGGTGCTAAACTTAATTTATAAATAATAGGAGTTTTACATAAGGAGTGATTAATATGGCAAAGTATAAAGTTGGAGATGAATTAATAATTGTTAATGATCCTACTGAAGAAGCAGAAAAATTAAAAGAGCTTACACATTTGAGTGTTGAAGATAATTTTGCTCAACTAACTTGGGGAATAAAAATTCTTAATGTTGAATATGATAAGCCTAATATAACATTAACTTATAAAAATGCTTTAGGGGAAAAGAATAAGGTATTTGCAGTATGTAATAATGTTGAAAATTTTGACCAAGAAAAAGTATTGGAAAAAGCTTTACTTAAGGCTTTTCAAAATGAAATAATTAATATTTCTGTAATGAAAAATATAACATTAAAAAAGTAAGAAGCATAATTTAACACTTTATTACTATGAAAGTAATTGAGCAAGCTTTAGAGAAGATTGAATTTATTGTTTTGGATTAAAAAGAAATACAAACAATATATTCAATCTATTTTTTTATTATTAGGAAATTATATTATTTGATAACTTATGGTTAACTTGTTAAACTTAATAATTTTTCACTTATATTATGTAAAAAATATACAAAAAAGATTTATTTTTCAATATGTTTATATTATAATAAAAAGGAAAAAAATACAAGAAGGTGAGTATATGGAAATATGTCCATTTTGGTCAACAAAAAATGAAATAGTAGAATGTTATGAAGAATGTCCTATGAACATTAAAATAACTAAGGAAGAATGTGTATTTAAGGAACTATTAATAGAAGATGAGTTTTTAATAGAAGATGAATATAAAAAAGTTGTATAGATAATAGTGAATTATTACTTTGCATTGATTTAGAAGCCTATCTTAAAAAAAGCAAAGTAATAATTCAAATTTAGAAGAGACAAATAATATATTTATTTTTTTCTTATAGATTAGTAGATTCGTGAAGAAGCTTTTGTTTTATTGACCATAACTCATTTGATAAATCTACATAATAAGTGTGAGGATTTTCAAATCTTAAAATTTCTGGCCAAAACTTTTTACATTCTTTTTTAGCAAATTCTTTTATTTCTAAAACAGAAGGATTCTTATAAACAAGTTTTCCTTTCTGAAAAATAGGAACTAATAAATCTTTTGTATAATAGTTTGTTATTTTTTTTCTCTTCCAAGTGTGTACAGGGTTAAATATTTCAAGAGGAAGATTTTCATCAATAATTTCATCATGCATTGTAATTAAATCTGCAATTGCCATGTTGGTATTTTTATCAAATATTCTTATTACTTTTTTAAAACCAGGATTAGTTATTTTTTCTTCATTTTCGCTAATTTTTATTTTAGGAATTAAAACATTATCTTTTTCAACAGCAGAAAGTTTATATACTCCTCCAAATACAGGTTCAGATTTTGCAGTAATTAATCTTTCACCAACTCCAAAAGAATCAATACAAGCACCCTGTTCTAAAACATCTCTTATTATGTATTCATCAAGGGAATTTGATATAACAATTCCACAATCTTCATAACCAGCTTTATCTAATATTTTTCTACATTTTTTTGTAAGGTATGTTATATCTCCAGAATCAATTCTTATTCCTTTTGGTCTTATTCCTTTTGGCTTTAAAATCTCATCAAAAGCTTTAATAGCATTAGGAAGACCTGATTTTAAAACATTATAAGTATCAATTAAAAGAACAGCATTATCAGGATATATTTCACACCAAGCTTTAAAGGCCTCATATTCAGTATCAAATAATTGTACCCAACTGTGAGCCATTGTACCAACTGCAGGAATGTTAAATCTTTGATCAGAAATTGTACATGCTGTAGAGCTACATCCACCTATTACAGCAGCTCTAGCACCATAAATGGCTCCATCATATCCTTGAGCACGTCTTGAACCAAATTCCATAACAGGTCTTCCATTTGCAGCATTGCATATTCTGTTTGCCTTAGTAGCTATTAAAGTTTGATGATTTATTGTAAGAAGTATCATTGTTTCAATAAATTGTGCTTGAATCACAGGACCTTTTACAATTACTAATGGTTCATTTGGAAATACAGGATTTCCTTCTGGAACTGCCCATACATCACAGCAAAATTCAAAGTTTTCAAGATAATTTAAAAAATCTTCAGAAAACATATTTTTATTTCTTAAAAATTTTATATCTTCTTCAGTAAATTTTAAATTACTTAAATATTCTGTTAGCTGTTCAACACCAGCCATTATACAATAGCCACCACCATCTGGTACTCTTCTAAAAAACATATCAAAGCAAGCAACTTTATTGATTAAATCTTTATTAAAGTAACCATTTGCCATTGTAAGTTCATAAAAGTCAACTAGCATAGTTAAGTTTCGTTGATTGTTTAAGTCAAAAGATGTAGTTTTTTCCATATAAAAAACCTCCTTGATTATTAAGTAAAGCTATTGTACCTCTATAAAAATATTATTACAATAGATATACTGAAGGTGTTTTTTGGATATAATAAAATTGAAAGGGGAAAAGAGCATTTGAAATTAGATAACTATCAAATAAAAGCAGTAAATGCAAAAGAAAGAAATATTTTAGTTGTTGCAGCACCAGGCTCTGGAAAGACAACTGTTATAATAAATAGAATAAAACATTTTGTAGAAAATTTATCAATTAAAGAAGAAAATATTATAGTTTTAACATTTACTAAAGCTGCTGCCTTAAATATGAAGGAAAGATATAAAAAAACATTTCACAAAGAAAAATCTCCTTTCTTTGGAACCTTTCATGGGCTTTTTTATAAAATTTTATTAAGGGAAAACTATGAAATAAATATAATAAATGAATTTAATACAAGAAAAGTTATAGAAGGTGTACTTAAAAAATATTCTGATGACATAACAGAAGATAAAATAAAAGAAGTAATGAATAATATATCTTTATTTAAAACATCAAGAGAAAATATAGATAGTTTTAAACCCTCAATAGAAAAAAATATTTTTATGGAATGTTATGAAACCTATTCAAAATATAAAAAGGAAAATAACCTTTGGGATTTTGATGACTTAGCATTAACAATATTAAAACTTTTTAATGAAAAACCTAAGCTTAAAGAAGGGTATAAGAGATTATTTAAATATATACTTGTAGATGAATTCCAAGATTGTGACCAACTACAAATAGACTTTTTAAAAATGATGAATGAAGGAGGAAATACCTCTCTTTTTGCTGTAGGAGATGAGGACCAATGCATATACTCGTTTAGAGGGTCAAAACCAGAGTATATGGTTACCTTTGATAAGATGTTTAATGGAGGAAAGAAATATTTTCTTTCAAAAAATTATAGAAGTAATAAAAATATTATAGAAAGTTCTAAAAAGGTAATTGCATTTAATGAAAAGAGAAATAAGAAAGAAATATTATGGAACAAAGAAACAGAAGGAACAATCTTATGTAAAACTGTTATGGATGAAAGAGATGAGGGAGAAGAAATAGCTAAGAAAATATCAGAGCTTTATAATAAGAAAATAAATTATAAAGATAACATAGTTATTTATAGAACTAACATGGAATCAATGCCTATAATAGATAGTTTTATACGAAACAAAATTCCATTTACTATGTTAGATAAAGAATATAATTTTTTTAATCACTTTATATGTAAGGACTTATTGGCTTATTTATCCTTAGCAATTAATCCTTATGATAGAGAATCATTCATAAAAATAATTAATAAACCATTTAGATATATAAGCAAAAGCAATTTACTTTATTTAAAGGAATATAAAATTGAGAAAGATTCCTTTGATATATTAATAGAAAAAGAAGATACTCCACCATTTCAAAAAAAGAAATTAGATGAATTAAAAAGAGACTTTAATTATATAAAAAAGTCATCACTTTCAACTGCTATTCAATTTATAATAACAGATTTAGGATATATGGACTATTTAATATCTTATGCAGAAAAATTCAGAGGAAGTATAGAAGATTTAGAAGATATATTAGAAGAATTTAAGCTCTCAGCTTCAAGTTTTAAAACCATATTAGAATTTTTTAATCACATAGATGAGGTTGGAAAAAAGATTGAAGAAAGCAAAAGAGTTGGAAATGAAGATAGAGTGTTATTATCAACTATTCATGGAGTGAAGGGAATGGAATTTCCTAATGTTTTTATTATTAACTGTAATGAAGGTACAATTCCCCATATTTCAAATGATAACATAGAAGAAGAAAGAAGATTATTTTATGTAGGAATAACAAGGGCTATAGATAATTTATTTTTATATGCTCCTAAAGTAAGAAAAGGAAAATTTAAAGAGGCTTCTAGGTTCCTAGAAGAAGGAGAGTTTATTAAAAATAATATAATTACTTCAGGAATTAAAAAAGGAGTAAGAATAAATCATAAATCCTTTGGAATGGGCACAGTTAAATCTGTTGATGGTGATGAAGTAAAAATTGAATTTAATAATGGAAGAGAAAGAAAATTTTCAGGAAAGGTACTTTTAGATAATGGACTTATTATTATTTTGTCATAATTAAATTCTTCAAAAATATTAGGCTCCTTCTTCATAAGATAGGGAGTCTAATAAGCCATAGGAATATAAACAGGGTCTCTTTGTTCAAAGCTCCTTCTTCATAAGATAGGGAGTCTAATATTTTAATAAGAAAGATTATAATTTAAAAACCACGTTTCTTTGCATCTAGTCCACTTTCATTCATTCCAGGTTGTTCTATTGTAGTATTAAAACTACTTTTCCCATATTGACCTTGAGTTTTATTACCATTTCTTAAAAAGTTTTCTTTTGAGTAATCTTTTTTATTATTGTTTTGCATAAAAAAACCTCCTTAGTTTAATTCGTCTTTAGTATATCCATATAAAAGTGTTCATATTCAGAAAATAATTATTCATTTTTGTAATATTTGACATACTATTGTCAAAATATTTTTTTATAATAAAATTATAATAAACTTAAAAGTAAAAAAAAGTAAAGAATTTTATTTGAAAATATAGTATAATTATCTTAGTAGTTTAATATTGAAAAGAGGAATGGGTATGAAGGAAATATTAAAGAGTTTATGTGATTCAACCATAAACAATTATAGAAAAATGACAGAGGAATTTAGATTTGATGGTGAGTATGTAAATCAATTTGCATCATTATTTTATAGTAATATAGGACAAGATTGTAATTTACAAGCAATAAAAGAAATTAGAAAATATTTTATAAAAAATACTTCTAGAATGTCTTATTTTAGAGGAGATGTTTTATACATTTTATCTTTTTTAATATCAATTGAAAGTGATAGAGCTAAGTTTATTGAAAAAACAATAGATATATATGAAAGATTAAAAGAAGAAGGATTTACAGAAAGTAGTTATTCTACATTAGCCTCATATATAATAGTTAAGTATTCAAAGGAAGAAGAACAAACTAATATCATCAAAAGAATGTATAGCTTGTATATGTCTATGAAGAAAGAATATCCTGATATAACAAAAGAAGAGGATTACATCGCATGTGCAATATTAGCTATTGAAAATATAAGTGAAAAAGAATTATTAGAAAGTATGGAAAACATTTTATGTTATTTTGAAGAAAAGGACATGTTCTCTAAAAATAGTGTACAAGGTTTGGTAATGGCTTTCTTAACTAATACTAATAATATAAATTTAAATAAGATTGAGGAGTTATTATTAGAGTTTGAAAGAAGAGATATGAAGGTAAGTCATCAATTCTTGCCATTTATAGGGGCAACAATAGGAAAGGAAAATGCTAAAAAGTATGTTGATAAGGTAGAAGAGGTATCACAATATCTTTGTGATGAAGAATTTGAATATGAGTTTTATATGGATAAAAGCTTTAGAGAATTTATGGCAACAGCTATTATAGAATTTTCTAAAAAATCTAAATCTAAGTATGTAAATGAACTTATAGTTATTTGTGTTTATTCATTTTTAAATAGTAAAAATCAAGGTATATTTTCTGAAATATTAGCTTAAAATTGAATTTATAAAGAAAAATTAAAAAATTATTATCTAAAATCAACATTTTAGAATATTAATATTAGTAGATTACTAAAAGGAGGACTGCTTTTGAAATTTATTCAGAAGTGGTGAATAAATAATGAAAAGACAATTAACTCCTAGTGAAGTGTTATTTAATGTTGATTTTGATGAAAAAAATGAAAATTTAAAACTTAAGGATATTCCTGAGGTAAAAGCTTTTTATGAAAAGATAAAAAGAGGAATAACTATAGAGGAAGATGGATATAATTTATATCTTATAGACTCTTTTTCAAAAGAAAAATTAAATAATATAATGAATTATATAAAAAATATATATAAGTCATCAAAAGCTCCAAGCGATATATGTTATGTCACATTAAAAGATAGAAAAAAACCAGAGGTTTTAATTCTTAAAAATGGAAGAGGAAAAGTCTTAAAGGAAACAATTGAGAAAATAAAAAAAGACTATTTAAATTCTGCTAGGAGCTTTTATAATGGTTCATCAGAGTCAGAAAAGGATTTAATT
>JALFQD010000382.1 GCA_022785265.1 Clostridium sp.
TTTTTTCACAGTAACAGTTATTCTATCTCCTATTCTTAAATGACCTTTTAGTAATTCTTCACTTAATTTATCTTCTACTTCTTTTGTAATAATTCTTCTTAAAGGACGAGCTCCATAATTCTCATCAATACCCTTTTCTAATAAGAATTCTTTACATTTTTCATTAAAATCTATATTAACACTATTATTCTTTAATCTATCAGAAGTTGATTTTAACATTAATCCTACGATAGATAACATATCATCTTTGTTAAGCTTTCTAAATACTATTGTGTCATCAATTCTATTTAAAAACTCTGGTCTAAAGTTTCTCTTAAGTTCTTCCATGATATTTTCTTTCATCTTTTCATATTCAGTATTTTCATTTGATTCAAAAGTAAATCCCATAGATTTTTGCTTTTTAATAGTATGAGCACCTATATTAGAGGTCATTATTATTATTGTATTTTTAAAATCAACCAATTTTCCTTTTGAATCTGTAAGCCTTCCATCTTCCATAATTTGAAGAAGTATATTAAATACATCTGGGTGTGCTTTTTCTATTTCATCTAACAAAACTATTGAATAAGGTTTTCTTCTAACAGCTTCTGTTAACTGACCACCATCATCATGACCTATATATCCTGGAGGAGCTCCTATTAATCTTGATACTGAATGTTTTTCCATATATTCAGACATATCTATTCTTATTATATTCTTTTCATCAGAAAACATAGCTTCTGCAAGTGCTTTACATAATTCTGTTTTTCCAACTCCTGTTGGTCCTAAGAATATAAAGCTTCCTATTGGTCTCTTTGGGTCTCTAAGACCAACTCTAGCCCTTCTAATAGCTCTTGATAAAGCAGATATTGCCTCTTCTTGACCAACTACTCTCTTGTGAAGAATTTTTTCAAGATTTAATAATCTTTCACTTTCTTTTTCAGTAAGCTTTTCTACTGGAATTTTAGTCCAGCCAGAAACTACCTTAGCTATCTCATCTGGAGTTACAATTAGTTTATTTAAGTCTCTATTCTCTAACCAAGCTCTCTTCATCTCTTTCTTTTCTGTTCTAAGCTTTATTTCTTCATCTCTTAAGTCTGCTGCTGTTTCAAAATCTTCAGAATCTATAGCACTTTCTTTTTTATCTACTATTTTTTGTATTTTTACATCAATTTCTTTTATTGATGAAGGAGTAACTAAATTTTCTATACGAAGTTTTGCTGAAGCTTCATCAATCAAATCTATTGCTTTATCTGGCATAAATCTGTCTGTTATATATCTATCAGATAAATCTACTGCTGCTTGTAAACTCTCATCAAGTATTTTTACTTTATGATGCTCTTCATATTTTTCTCTTAATCCTTTTAAAATTTCTAATGTTTCTTCTTTATTTGGTTCTCCTACCATTATTGGCTGAAATCTTCTTTCTAATGCAGCATCTTTTTCAATGTATTTCTTATACTCATTAATTGTTGTTGCACCAATACATTGAATTTCTCCTCTTGCTAATGCTGGCTTTAATATATTTGCAGCATCAATAGCTCCTTCTGCTCCACCTGCTCCAATAATAGTATGAATTTCATCAATAAAAATTATTATATTTTTATCTTTTTTTATTTCTGAAATAGCTTTTTTTAATCTATCCTCAAATTCTCCTCTATACTTAGCTCCAGCTACCATAGCACTTAAATCTAAAGATAAAACTCTTTTATTTTTTAAGTTTTCTGGTACATTTCCCTCTATAATGTTTTGAGCTAAACCTTCTACAACAGCTGTTTTTCCAACACCAGGTTCACCTATTAAGCAAGGATTGTTCTTTATTCTTCTACATAATATTTCTAATATTCTTTTATTTTCTACTTCTCTTCCTATTACAGGGTCTAGTTTTCCTTCTCTGGCTTCATTAGTTAAATCTGTACTATATTGAACTAATATACCATCATCATCTGCTCCTATTTCCATTTCTCCTTTTCTTTCATCATCACTTCTATTTTCTAGATATTCCACTAAATTTTTTTCAATTTTCTTAAAATCTACATTTAATTTAGATAAAATAGTGTATGCTACACTATCATTTTCTTTTATTAATGCTAATAATAAATGTTCTGGAGAGGCATATTTATGATTAAATCTACTTGCTTCTACAAAACTCTCATCAAATAATTTTTTAGTTCTTGGAGTAAGTAATAATTCACCATTTGGCATAGTTTCATCACCATAGCCTAAATATTCTTCTACTAAATCCCTTACATCTTTAAATTCTATGTTAAATTTAGCTATGGTTTTTTTTGCATAACCTCCTTCTAACATTATTCCAAGCAATATATGTTCCGTTCCTATATATCCATGCTTAAAATTTTGGGATTCCTTTTGTGCTCCCATAATTACAGTTTGAGCTCGTTCAGTAAATCTTCCATAAGCCATATATAATCCCTCCTAACAATTAAAATTTATATTACATTTGATACAATCATAGCTCTTTCAATTTCTATTTCTTTTTTGCTTAATTGTCCTCCAAATCTTTTTTGTATAATAGAATCTCTTGTTTCTATTATAAGCCTATATAGTAAATCTTTTTCCATATCTATTAAAGACATTTCAACTCCAAACATTACATTTGATAATAAATCTAAAACTTCTGTTGAATTTAAAATTCTTGCTCCTTTTAAGATTCCATAGGACCTAAATATTTTATCTTCAATTTCATACTTATATTGAACTTGGAGAACTTCTCTCTGCTTTCTTTCTTCAAGAACCACATTAAATATTACTTTCTCTAAAACATCTAAAATATCCTCCTCTGAAACTCCTAAAGTTTTCTTATTAGAAATTTCATATAAGTTTCCATAAGATTTTTCTCCATCTTTATAAACTGGTTTTATACTTATTCCTTCCTCTTCTAAAATATCTATTAAATTAGTTAATTTTTTCTTTATAGTTATTGCTGGAAGATGGACTATAACAGATGCTTTTAATCCTGTACCTACATTATTTAAATCTGTGGTTAGATAACCATACTTAGGATGAAAAGCATAAGAATAATGTTTTTCTATAATGTCATCTATTATATTTGCAAATTTATATGCTTTTTTTAAACTAAATCCACTAGAAATATATTGTATTTTTAAATTATCCTCTTCATTCATAAGGATTGATAAACTTTCATCTTCATTAAGGATAATTCCACCTTTTTCTTTATTTTTAATAAGCTTACTACTTATTATATTTTTATCCTTATACATGTTAAGAGTACTATTTTCTTCTTCCCAAAGTCTTATTACTTCTAGGTTATTACATTCTTTTAAATCTTTTTGAAGTGCATTATAGACCTTATCAACATTTTCTCTTGCTTTATCAATACTAAGTTTATTATCAAAAAAAGATTCTTTAAAATTTCTTCTTAATGATACCTTACTACAAGCAATAATATTTTCAGGTACCAATTCACTACACATCCAATTTTTCATTGTTATAAAATTCCCCTTTAATAATTTTTATTTTATCTCTTAGTATAGCTGCTAATTCATACTCTTCCATTTCAATAGCTTTTTTTAGTTTATTTTCAAGATTAGTTATTTCCTTAAATCTATTTAATTCCTCTTCTTCTCTTTTAGGTACTTTTCCTACATGAGTATCACTTTCTTGGAATTCTATCACTGTCTTTTCTAATTCTTCACTAAAGCTATCATAACATTCACTACATCCTAGTTTTCCATTCTTTTTAAACTCACTAAGTGTAAGACCACAATGCTTACAAATAATATCTACTTTAGGTGAGAATTTCTTTTTCTCCTTTGTCATCTGATTAAATAATGATTCTATATTTTTTGAAATAGCTTCTGCTTCTGTACCTTCAACCATCAATGGAATTAAGGCTCCATTAGAAATTTCTTTAGCACATTTTTCACAAAGCCATGTTTCTGATTTTTTTCCATTAATCATTTTTACTAAATGTACTCTTGCTTCATTTTTATTGCATTTTTCACATAACATATAATTATTCCTCCTTAAGATACTACAACCATAAGCATACTCTTTAATAAAGTTGCTCTTAACTTATTAGGTTCTTTTGTTGAAGATATAGTTCTATCATTTACTACCATCTTCATAAGTTCAGCCTCTCTTTCAGTTATTAACTCTAAATTTTGTAGGTTTTTTATTAATGATACTGCATTATGATATGTTATAGAATCCCCTATTGAATCATATATTATTTTGTTTCTCTTCTCTGTGCCTTCATCATCTAGTTGCTTAATTAAAATACATCCTCCACCACCTCTTTTACTTTCAATTACATATCCCTTATCATATGTAAATCTTGTTGTTAATACATAGTTTATTTGAGATGGTGCACATCTAAATTGGTCAGCCAATTCATTCCTTTGAATTAATAATTGCTCCCCACCATTTTCATCAAGCATATCTTTTATAAAATTTTCAATTATATCTGAAAGTCTTGCCATAAAATCACCTTCTTAAACTTTGTTTTTGACTTACTTTGACTTTTATCTTTATATCTATATTAATATTTATTTTTGTTTTTATCAAGCTATTAATTTAGATTATTTTTAAAAAGGCAGAATAAATATATTAAAAAAGGAAGCCATAAAGATTACAGCTTCCTCTTTAATAACTTAAATTTAAATTAAGCTTGGTTTGGAGCTCCTACTGGACAAACTCCTGCGCAACTTCCGCATTCGATGCAAGTATCAGCATCTATTACATAAGAAGAATCTCCTTGGCTTATAGCACCAACTGGACACTCTGCAGCGCATGCTCCACAGCTTATGCATGAATCATTAATAGCGTATGCCATAATAAAAAACACCTCCTAAATAATTGTGGTAATTTCACCTACTTCATTTTATCATATTTGACTTTCTTTTTAAAGTATTTTTATTTATATCTTTATAGAACCATATATCCTAAACTTTCTATTGATTCTATAATGCTTTCTATACTTAAATAACTTTCATTATAAATTATTTGAGCTTCTTTTTTCTCTAAGGATACTTCACAAGCAATAACACCTTCATTACTTGAAATTGCATTTTTAATATTGGAAATATCTTTAGCACTTTTCATATCACAAATCTTTATTATAGACTTCATTAAAGTTTCTCCTATTTTTCATTTATTAAATCTTTAATAAATTTTTTATCTTCTTCTGACTCTATCTCAAATTTAATATCCTTATCATTAATAATACCTTCATAGCTTCCCTTAATTAGCTTTACATCATCTATCTTATACTCTTTAATTACTTCTTCATCTTCAATTCGTGTTTTTACTTTAACAGATTCCTTTACTGTATTATTTGATACGACCTCGCCTTTTCCATCTACTGTCTCAACAATAGAACAAACTTTAGGAAGTCTTTTTCTTATATCTTCATATGTATTTTGTTCATAATTTAAACAACACATAAGTCTTCCACAAATCCCTGAAATTTTAGTTGGATTTAAAGATAAATTTTGCTCTTTTGCCATTTTTATAGATACTGATGCAAAATCACCTAAAAAAGATGAACAACACATGGGTCTTCCACAAGGTCCTAAACCACCAAGCATTTTAGCTTCATCTCTAACTCCTATTTGTCTAAGTTCTATTCTAGTCTTAAATATAGTGGCTAAATCTTTAACTAACTCTCTAAAATCTACTCTTCCGTCTGCTGTAAAATAAAATATTACTTTATTATTATCAAAGGTATATTCTACATCTATAAGTTTCATATTAAGATTATGTTCAGAAATTTTTTTTAAACATATTTCTAAAGCAATTGATTCCTTCTTCTTATTTTCTTTATGCTGAATTATATCTTCTTCTGTTGCTATTCTTAATACTTTCTTTAATGGAGATATTATCTCATCTTCAGAAATCTGCTTAATTCCTATTACACATTCTCCAAATTCAATTCCTCTAGCTGTTTCAACTATTAAATAATCACCTTTATTTATTTTTAAATCCTGAGGCTCAAAATAATATACTTTTCCAACCTTTTTGAATCTTATTCCAACTACATTTACCATTTTATTTTATACCTCCAAGAAGCCCATAAGTATCACACTTATAACTAATGAATAATTTCCATTATTCATTAAATTGACTCTTCCTTCCTTTATATATTCTAACATTGAATTTAATTTTTTATATGATAATGAATTTGCTACCTCTACAATATCATTATATTTATCAATATTTATTATCTTATTTTTATCTTCTAATTCTTTTGCTACTATTATATCCCTTATAAATGATGCCATTAAATTTAAAACCTCATCCTTTTCAGTTTTATAATTTTCAAGCTTATTTTCATAAATCAAAACTAAATCTTCCTTAGCATAATTTATATCTTTTAATAAACTCATAATAACTTCTCTTAATTCAGATAAATTACTATCATTTAATAATCTTTCAGCTTTGCCTGGAATACCCTCTCCATATGCTAAAGAAGCTCGTATTTCTTCTTCACTATATCTTCCTAAAGTGTTTATATACATTTCCATTTGTCTATTGTTTAAAGGTGTTAATTTATATACCTGACACCTTGATTTTATAGTGTCTAATAATGTTTCAAGACTTTCAGCTAAAAGTATTATATATACTCCTTGTGGTGGCTCTTCTATTGTTTTTAACAAGGCATTTTGAGCTTGCACAGTAAGTTTGCTTCCTTCATGAATAATTATTACTTTTTTATCTCCTTCATAAGGTCTTTTAGATACTTCTTCTATAATTTCTCTTACCTCATCTACCCCCATAGATGCTTTACTAGGTCTATAATTTATTATATCCACATAATCAATGTCTTTATCTTTATTTAAAATTTTTAACGCAAATATTCTTGCAAGTATACTTTTTCCAATACCATTAGGTCCTATAATAAGGTGTGCATGAGAAAGAGTCCCCTTATCTACTCTTCTAAAAAAACCTTGTATTATTTTTTCATATCCTATGAACTCTTTCACATTAACACCTCCAAAAATATTCTACACTCTTACAAACTGGTCAACATCTAATACAAAAACAGTTGCACCCCCAACTTTTACTTCAACTGGATATGGTATATATACTCTAGGGTCTCCAGCAATAGGTGTTGGTGCTGCTACCATTTCACTTCTCTTTTTACATTTTTTCTTTATAACATCTATTATCTCTTCAACTCTTTCTTTTTCAACCCCAATTAAAAGAGTTGTATTTCCTGATTTTAAAAAACCTCCTGTTGTAGCAAGCTTAGTTACCCTAAAATTAAGTTCTGTTAATTCATCCACTAAATCTAAAGCATCATCATCTTGAACTATTGCAATTACCATCTTCATAAAAAATTTCCTCCCTCATATTACTTTTATTATATATTATCACAAACCACTTATTAAATACTACTTATCTAACCATTCTGTTATTATATATTTTACATCTTCATAAACTTCATCAATAGTCTTTGATGCATCCACTTTGACTATTCTATCTTTATCCTTTTCTAATATCTTATAATATCCTTCTCTTACCTTATTGTGAAAATCTATTTTTTCATTATCTAACCTATTAACTTCTCTATTATTATCAATATTTATCCTTTTTAAACCTTCGCTAGGTTCTAAATCAAAAAATATAGATAAGTCTGGCATGTATTCACCTATAGCAAATTTATTTATTTCTAATATTTCATCCATACCTATTCCTCTTGCATAACCTTGATAAGCTAAAGAAGAATCAATAAATCTATCACACAATACAACCTTTCCCTCATTTAATTCAGGAATTATTTTTTCAACTAAATGCTGCCTTCTAGCTGCTGCATACAATAAAGCTTCTGTTCTTTCATCCATCTCTGTATTATTATTATCAAGAATAATAGAACGTATTTGTTCAGAAATTTTTATTCCTCCAGGTTCTCTAGTTTTTATACATGGAATATCTTCAGTATTCATCCAATCATATATCTTATCTAAAATAGTGCTTTTCCCAGCACCTTCCCCACCTTCAAAAACTATAAATAATCCTTTTTTCATAAATAAACCTCATCCTTAAATTTTAAAATTAACTATATATATTTGTTATTATACCAAATTTAAAAATATATTTAATATCATAATTCATGTTGATATTATAACACTTTTTAATACAAAAATTTTTATTCTTATTCCTTTTAGTTTATTTGCAAACCATAAATATATAGCAAATACACATTTTCAAATAAAAAGGTATAGTAAGTAACAAAATAACAAATACTATTTTTATTAATATATTAAGTACTACTAGTAAATAAAAAAAGCAGAATAAATATATTATTTTCTTTCCTGCTAGCTTTAAACCAGGATAAAATAATATATTCACTCTGCTCTAACTAACGGAAAGGAGACTGAAAAATCAATGAAACAAGAGATGATTAAATTCCTATTTCAAAATGAATCAGTATTAAAAGACCTTTGTACTTTTTTATACAACAATCCTGAAGAAAGCTATAAAGAATTTAAATCCTCATCTTATATTTGTAATTTATTAAGCAATTATGACTTTAAAATAACTTCTGATTATTTAGATATTCCTAATTCATTTTATGCTATAAAAGGAAATGGACACCCTAAGATTTGCTATCTTTGCGAATATGATGCTATCCTTAAT
>JALFQD010000388.1 GCA_022785265.1 Clostridium sp.
TTGGTATTTAGAAACTCTTTTTAACATAGTTGTACTCACATTCTCACCTCCTTCAATATTCATTAAATAAACACCTAACTATTCTTCTTCAGTTAAAGCCTCTTTTATTTTTAAAACCTTTCTTTTAGAATATAGTTTCATAGAATAACAATGTAATAAAGAAACAATTTCTTCAAATATTTCTTCAGAATCAAGTTTTGTAGAGCCAACTTCACTTACAACTATTATTTCGCAATTATATTTTTTAAATAAGTATGTAAAAAGACTAAATCCAACTCTACTTAATCTATCTTTGTAAGTTATGATTACAGTTTTTACTTTACCTGCGATTATTTCGTCAAGCATCTTAAAAAAGTTTACTCTATTTTCAAAATTAATACCACTTGCTATATCGCTATATATTTGATTAATCCTGTATCCATTTGAAAAACAGTATTGCTTCAATATTTCCTCTTGATTTAATAAATCTTTCTTTTGTTTTTGAGTTGACACTCTATAATATAATACTGTTTTTCTTTTAATTTATTTGCTTATCATATATTTTTACACTATCTTCTTTATCTATTTCTACAATGTGAACTGCTATTTTCTCATTTCTTGAAGTAGGAATGTTTTTTCCAACATAATCAGCTCTTATAGGAAGCTCTTTATGACCTCTATCTATAAGCACAGCAAGCTGAATTGCCTTAGGTCTTCCTTCATCCATTATTGCATCTATAGCTGCTCTTACTGTTCTACAAGTATATAAAACATCATCTACTAATATTATTGTTCTTCCTTCAAAACTTACATCTAAATTTATACTTTTTACTTCTATATTTTCAGAGGAATTTTCAATATCATCTCTATAAGCAGTTATATCCACAGAGCCTACTGGAACCTTAATTCCTTCTATTTTAAATATTTCATTTGATATACGCTCTGCAAGAGGATATCCTCTGCTTTTTATTCCCACTAATATTATATCCTTTGCCCCTTTATTTCTTTCTATTATTTCATGTGAAATTCTTATAAGACTTCTTTTTATAGCCTTATCATCAAGTAAACTAGCCTTTAAATTCATTATATTTTCCTCCACTAACTAACTAAGCAAGTTAAACTTCCTTTCTAAGTTTTTCTATAAGGTTATTATAGTATTCTGGAAGATTAGTTGTAAATTCCATATACTCTTTTGTTTTTGGGTGAATAAAACCTAGGGTTTTAGCATGAAGCACCTGTCCTTTTAGTTTAAATCTTTGCTTTTTAAATCCATATACCTCATCTCCTACTAAAGGATGCCCAATAGATGCCATATGCACTCTTATTTGATGAGTTCTTCCCGTTTCTAATACACATTTTATAAGAGTAGTATTTTTATAACGCTCTAAAACTTCATAATGAGTTACTGCTCTTTTTCCGTCTTCCACAATTCCCATTTTTAATCTATCCTTTTTATTTCTTCCTATAGGCTTATTTATTGTTCCTTTATCCTCTTTAAGTCTTCCCTCTACAAGAGCTATATATTCCCTCTTCATAGAATGGGTTTGAAGTTGTTTTGATAAAAAGTTATGAGATTCATCATTTTTAGCAACAACTAATACCCCTGTTGTATCCTTATCTATTCTATGTACTATGCCTGGTCTTATAACCCCATTTATTGTAGAAAGATCCTTACAATGATATAAAAGAGCATTTACTAATGTTTTTGTATAATTTCCTGGTGCTGGATGAACAACCATTCCCTGTGGTTTATTAATTACTATAACATCATTATCTTCATAAAGAATATCTAAAGGAATATCTTCAGCCTCAACCTCTAATTCTAACGCCTCAGGCATAGATATTAATATCTCATCATTTTCTTTTACTTTGTAATTGCTTTTAACGCTTTTACCATTTACTTTTATATTTTCTTTTTCAATTAGTCCTTGTATATAAGACCTTGACTTACCATTAAAAGCTTCTGCAAGGTATTTATCAATTCTATTATTTTCAGATTCTTTGTCAACTATAAGTATAGTTTCTTCCATTATTTCTCCTTTATTACCAATTTAATATTT
>JALFQD010000394.1 GCA_022785265.1 Clostridium sp.
GCTTTTTATACCTGAGTTAACAACAATAAAACAGCCAATTAAAGAAATCTGCATTGATGCAGTAGACAAACTTATAAAGCTTATAAATGGGGAAGAAATTAAAAATAAAGAAAGCTTTCACTCTGTAGAGTTTATAGAAGGAGGAACAATATAAAATAAGTGGCTAAACAAATAGCCACTTAAAAATATAATTAATGCTCTTAAAAATTTATTTAGATGTTGTATATAGCTATATTTCCATTAGCATCTATATATTCAATAGTTGATTTACTTGTAGTTAAGTCAACATTTAATGTACAGTACTTATTATCTTTATTCCAAGTAAGTTTCATAGCTGAATCTATACAGTCTTCAACAGTGAAATCTCCATTAAATGCATCATAATTATTTCTAAAGTCGATAAGTTTAAGAAGTCTTTGAACTACAGGTTGTTTAACAGCTTCATCTACATCTTTTAAGGAGAAATTATGTCTGTTTATTTCACGACCTTCACCTGTTTTCTTAACACTTTCTTCATCATTTTTACCAGCTAATAATCCAACATAGTAAACCTGTGGTATACCAGGTGCAAAGAATTGAATAGCTCTTGCTGTTAAGTAAGCATCATCATTACAATCTAAAACTGAGTAGTATGAACATCTTATTTGGTGAACATCAAATCCATCTGAACTCTTATGTTCATCAGAATAAATAAGACTTAAGTTAGAACCTCTTTCAAGACAGGTATTAACTACTTTTCTAGCTTCCTTAGTATCAACTAAATCATCTAAATCTGGTTTTACTGGAACACCATCATGACAATCTAACATTGTAAATTGTTTGTGAGGACGAATTTTTAAATAATTACAGATTTCATTGCTAGACTTATTTATTAATGTACTTAATATCATATATGGTAATATAAAGTCATATATCCAGTTTCCATGTTTAGCAAGCTTGAATTGAGTTGAATAATGAGCATGAACTTCTGGTAATAATTCTATTCCTAAAGAGGAAGCAAATTCAGTAATCCAGTCAAGGAACTCATATATTTCTGGTTCAACAAAGAAACAGCTTGTTCCTAATTTCTTTGTAATATATCCAACAGCATCAAGTCTTACTATTTTAACATTATGTTTGCTAAAGTTTATTAGAAAATCTTTTAATAACTGCTTAACTTTTTCTGAATTTATATCAAGGTCAATTTGTTCAGATGGAGTTTCTTTACCAAAAGTTGTCCATACAGATTGCTCTTTACCGGTTTCATCAATGGTAAAAGTAGAGTAAGGAACTTTTCTACGTAAGAACATTTTATCAATATCTGATTGAACTGGCTTTCCATCATCCCATATTTTATCTAAAGTAAGAAATAAATCATAGTATTTAGAGTTTTGTCCATGTTTTAAAAAGTCTTGGAAGAATTCTGATTTTCTTGAAATATGATTAACCATTAAGTCAAGAAGAATATCATGCTTTTTACCAATAAGTTCAATATCTTTCCAAGTACCAAATTTAGGCTCTATTTCAAAATAAGTTAAAGGAGCAAATCCTCTATCACCTGATGATGGGAATGGAGGGAGTATATGAATACCACCTTTAAAAGTATTAGGAAAATATTTTTCAAGTATGTTGTTAAGGTTTTTTAAATTTCCACCAAGGGAGTCTGGATAAGTGATAAGTTGAACTTTGTTTTTAACTGTCATCTTAAAATCCTCCAAATATTATAAATCATATATTCTTTTTATTTCTTCAATAGTAGGTAAATTTGTTATTGCTCCAACATGTTTAAGCTTAAAAGCACTTGTTGCAAAGCCAAGCATTAGGGATTCTTTTAATGTGTAACCTTTAGTTATTCCAGTATAGAAACCAGACCAAAATGCATCTCCAGCACCAGTTGTATCAACTATTTCAGTTGCTAAGGTTTCAAACTTAAGTGTTTCTTTTCCATTTGTAACTATAGCTCCATCTTTACCAAGAGTCATTATTACAAGTTTAGCTCCTAAATCCACAAATTTTTTCACTTGATTTTCTGGAGTATCATTACCAAAAATTCTTTCAGCATCAACTTCAGAAGGTTTTATTATATCAACCTTGTTTACAAGATTTTTTATATATTCTATACCATTATGCCCATCTTCCCATATTCCATCATGATAATTTGGATCAAAGCCTATAATTATATTGTTTTTTCTAGCTTCTTCAATTATTTCTTCAATGGTTTTTCTTGACTTAGGCTGAGAAATTGGCCAGCAAGAGAAATGAACTATTTTACAGTTATTCAAAGCATATTGAATTTTATCATTGTATTTTAAATTATAATCTGCTCCACGATAGAATATTGGAACAGGAGTTGTTTTACTTTTTGAAACAAGAACCATACTTGTTGAATTCTTAACCCTATTAATATAGCTTGTATCAATATTATTTTCTTTTAAGTGCTCAATTAAATAAGAGCCTAAAGGATCATTACCAACGGCAGATGAAATAACAGATTTTCCACCTAACATTTGTACGTTCATGGCAATATTAGCAGGAGAGCCTCCAAAATGTTTGGTATAGCTGTTGCAGTTAAAATTGTCATCATAATCATTAGAAATCATATCTACTAGTAATTCTCCTATTGTAAAGACATCAAACTTTTTGTT
>JALFQD010000407.1 GCA_022785265.1 Clostridium sp.
GCCAGCTGCTTTTAATGATTTACAAAGAAATGCTACAAAAGATGCAGCTGAAATTGCAGGACTTAAAGTTGAAAGAATAATTAATGAGCCAACAGCTGCTGCACTTTCTTATGGAATTCAAAATTTCAATGAAGAATCAAAAATTCTTGTATACGATTTAGGTGGAGGAACTTTTGATTGTACTGTTTTAGAAATGTTTGAAGGTATTATTGATGTTAAGGCAAGTAGAGGAAATAATACTCTTGGTGGTAAGGATTTTGACGAAAGAGTAGAAGAATACATAAAGGATTATATTAAAAATAATACTTCAATTGATGTTGAAAATCTAAGCCTTAAGAGAAAAGGAGAAATTAAAGAAGCAGCAGAAACAGCTAAAAAGGATTTATCTGTAGAAGAATCAACAGAAATCGTATTAAACAATTTTGGAACAGATGAAAATGGAGATTCAATTGATATAGATTTAACATTAACAAGAGAAAAGTTCAATGAATTAACAAAGGATTTAATAGAAAAAACTGTTGATATAATTGATGAAACTCTTTTGGCATCAAATTTAACTTATGATGAAATAGATGTTGTTTTAGCTATTGGTGGTTCAAGTAGAATGATGTCAGTTCAAGAACTTTTATACAATAGATTTAATGATAAAGTTAAAAAAGGAGTAAATCCTGATGAAGCTGTTGCTTTAGGTGCTGCTGTTCAAGCTGCAATAAAAAATGATGATATAAGTAGTGAAAATGGACTTATAATAGCAGATGCTTGTAGTTATACTTTAGGAGTAGCAATGGTAGAAGATAAATTTAGTCCTTTAATATTTAGAGATACAAAACTTCCAGCTAAAGTATCACAAATATATAGTACTGTTTTAGATGACCAGACAGGGGTAGTTATTAAGGTTTATCAAGGACAAAATGAAAATGTAAATAATAATACATTTGTTGGAAAATTTGTTCTTGAGGATATTCCACCAGCTGAAGCAGGAAAAGAAAAGATAGAAATTACATTCCAATATGATTTAAATGGAATGCTTAATGTATCTGCCAAAATTTTAAGTACAGGCAAAGTTGAATCAAGAGTAATGTCTACTAATGGCTTAAAAAAAGAAGAAATTTCTGAACTTAAGAAATCTACATTTAAGGCACCTTCTACTAATGAGCCAACTTTAAAATCAGAAAAGCCTGCTGAAAAACAAAAAAAGCAACTTGATGATGATTCATGGATGGAATCAGGTCTTTATGACAAGGTAAAGGTATCTGTTACTTTAGCACAAAATAAGCTTTCAACAGTAGATGATAAAACAAAGGAAAAAATAAATAACATAATTGAAGATATGAAAAAGGCTATAATAGATGGAAGAGGAGAAGAACTAGAAATCTTAGATGAAACCTTAACAGATCTATTATTTGAATTAGATTAATATGGAAAAATTAGAAAGCATATCTAAAATATTATATAATAATGCATTAAATGAAGCATGTAAAAAAAATATTACAAAAGCTTTAGAACTTTTAGAGTATGCCTATTTAATGGACAAGGATGATATTGATATTATTAATCTATTAGGGTTATGCAATTATATGAAATGCGATTTTTCAAAGGCTAATTTCTATTGGCATAAAAGTTATTCTAAGAAACAAAATGATAACAGAGCAGAGGATTATCTTATTATATTGCATTCTCAAGAAATAGAAAAAATGATTGATGATTATAACAATGCTTTGGAAGCTTTAAAAAATAATGACTTTAATTTAGCATTAAAAAATTTAAAAAAAGTAATTAGATATGATAATAAATTTATTGAGCCATATATAATAATGGGACTTATTTATTTAAAAAAGAATTTGTATTATTCTAGTAAAAAAAGCTTTGAAAAAGCTATTAGACTTGATAAAGGAAACAAGAAGGTTATTGAATATTATATGATAGCAGCTGGAAAAGCTATTAAAGAAAAAGGAAAATAATTGCTTTAATTAGAAAATGTGAATTATTGCTTTGTTTTGATTTGGAATATATTAACAAAAAAAACAAGGTAATTATTTCACATTTTTTTATTATTAAGAAATTGTGTTAGCTATTAAGATTAATAATAGAGTTTAACAAAAAAACAAGTTTTAAAATTTTTTTTAATTTAGTTAGAGAAGACTGAATATAATATGATAAAATGGTAATAAATTTTTAGAAAAATAAATATTATCTAAAAGGGGGTGTGTTTGTGAGAAAATTTTTATTTAAAACATTATTAGGCTTTGCTTTAATTTTTATAACTTTTTTTGGAATAACAATGTTTTTAGAATATAAAAATAAGGATAAAATCAATAGTGATGTAAATGTTGAAGTTGAAGTTATAGATGGAGAGATACAACTACCTAAAACTCCAGATAAGGTAGAAGCAAATTATGAGTTTTCTAAAAGCTATTTTTATCTTGGATATATAATAGTAATAATAATCCCTCTTTTATTTAAAGGTTATGGTGGAATTGAGGTCATAAAAAACAGAAAGTTTAAACATAAATGGACTGAAGGACTTGCTCTATCTTTTTTATTTTTATTATTTAGTTGGATTTTAACACTTCCAAAAAGCTTTTTTAGTGGATTTTATAGAGCAAGGCTTGTTGGATTAAGTAATGAAAGCTTTTATAATTATATAATTGGAAACATTATTGATAATTCAATAGATATTATAACAACACTGCCTATTTTAATGATATTTTATTTAATATATTTAAAATTTGATAAGTGGTATTTTATAGTTGGCATAATAACAATAGGAATATATCTAGGAGGAAACTATTTTTATCCTTATTTAGATGAAATTCAAAATAATCTTGTGCCAATGGAAGAGGGGGCAATTAAAGAAAAGGTCTTAAAATTGGCAGCTGATGTAGGAATTGAAAATCTTGAGGTAATGGTAATTCCAAAAAGTGAAGAAACAAAATCTATTAATGCCTATATGACAGGAATGGGAAAAAGCAGAAGAATAGTTTTTTGGGATACAACATTGAAACAACTTAATGAACAAGAAATAATATCTGTAGCAGCCCACGAAATGGGACATTACAAGTTAAAACATATACAAAAGACCATGCTATTATCAATGTTAATGAGCTTCTTGGGATTAATTCTTCTAAATTCTTTTATGGAAAAATATAAAGGAAAAAATTATAGAAATATAGATAATCTTTCAAAACTAATATTTATTTTAAATATAATCACATTATTTATTACTCCTATTGAACTTGCATATTCAAGAAAAATAGAAACTGAAGCTGATAAATTTGCAATAGAAAAAACGGGAGACTATTACACAAATGGAGCATTAGAGATTAAATTTATAGAAAGTAATCTTTCACCAGTTGATGTTGACAAACTATATAAATACTTTGCCTATAGCCATCCAACAACAAAAGAGAGAATTGAGCTTTCAAATAGCTATGCTCATTAAATAATATTTAGCTTAGTTCAAAAATCTTAGATTCATTATGTTATTCGGTTGCTCCGGTCGACAGGCTCCAAGTCGCACCTTCATAAAATAATGAATCTAAGATTTTATTAAACAAAGTTAATATTAGCTTGGCTTGGTTTAAAAAATTTAATATCTTTATATTAAAAATAAAGGAGGCACGACTTGTTTTGCTCATTAGGTAGATTCTTTACTTCTCACCTATCTATCAACAGGCTCCAAGTCACTGCTTCATAAAATAAGGATACTAAGATTTTACTTAAACAAAGTTAATATTATAAGCATAATTAAAAGCTTAGTTTCACTCAAAAATCTTAGTTTTTTATCTTTACTTTAGTAAATTAGAAAAGTAGCCTGGTTTAATTTTACCTTGTTTGAAGCCTTCGAGTATTGTAAGGTAGGTGGCTGTTGTGTCAAATCTTGCGTCGTGGTAGTCTCCACTGCCTTTAAAGAGCTCATTTGATTTTTTTGTAATCATGTCTTTTGTTATTCCTAAATAATTAATAACTTCTTCAAGTTTAGGGTTTTTTATTGAGCCATAACCATTAGGAATATTGCAGATGTTTTTATAGTATTGCATTGTACAAAATACATTTTTTGGTTCATAGTCTATACAAAGCCCTTCAAGTTCATGCTTTAAAAATCTAATATCAAAATTTACATTATGTCCAATTAAAAAATCTGCTTCTTCAAAATCTTTTAAAAATTCTTCAACAGTATCTTCAAAATATTTTCCTTCTGAAAGTTCATAAAGTTTTTCAGCTGAAAAGCCATGAACAGCTTCAGCTGCTGGGTCAACTTCTTCAACTGCAAAAAAGAAGTTATGACCTGTAGTTTTTTGAGGTTTTGTAGAAGAATCTATAGTTATATAGCTTAGTTGACATATTTGTCCTGGCTTTAAGCTTGTTGTTTCTGTATCAAAAATAAGTAATTTCATTTTTTGCCCTCCTGAAACTTTTATCAGTTTATAATAATAAATTATATAAAGACTTAAAATATTGTCTTTATTAAAAATAGTTTTAAAGCTTATCTAGACAATTATACCATAAAATTTTTAGTAATTATTAAAAATTTTTAATAAGTTATAGTATAAAAAATTTAAAAAAGGAAATTATATAATATAGGGAAACGGTTAGGAGTTGATTTATATTATGATAAGTGAAAAAAAACGTAAAATTTCAATAATTGGAGCAGGGTTTGTAGGAGCAACCACTGCATATGCATTAATGAATAGTGGAATTGCTACTGAAATATGTATTTATGATATAAATATGGATAAGGCATTAGGAGAAGTAATGGATTTAGTTCATGGAACTTCATTTGTAAAGCCTGTTAACATATATGCAGGAGGAATTCAAGAAACTAAGAATTCAGATATTGTTATTATAACAGCAGGAGCACCTCAAAAAGAGGGAGAAACAAGATTGGATTTAATAGGAAAAAACTATAAAATATTTCAAAGTTTTATTCCAGAGGTAGCAAAAGTAAGTCCAGAAGCTATTCTTTTAGTTGTTTCAAATCCTGTAGATGTATTATCATACATAACATATAAATTATCAGGATTTCCAAAAGAAAGAGT
The DNA here is from genome assembly GCA_022785265.1 of Clostridium sp. Taxonomy (GTDB): domain Bacteria; phylum Bacillota; class Clostridia; order Clostridiales; family Clostridiaceae; genus Clostridium. Next base: position 5,040 of record JALFQD010000407.1, read on the forward strand.
TATAGGCTCAGGTACAGTTTTAGATACCTCTAGGTTAAAGTATGTAATAGGAAAATATTTTGAAGTAAATAATAACAATGTTCATGGATATGTTATGGGAGAACATGGTGATAGTGAAGTAGTAACATGGAGCAGTGCATCAATTGCAGGAGAAAGTTTTGAAAATTTTGCAAAACAAAACAACTTAGAATGGGATAGTGAAATTCAAAAGGTTATAGAAAATGATGTTAAAAATGCAGCTTATGAAATAATAGAAAGAAAAAAAGCAACATATTTTGCAATAGGTCTTTCTGTAAATAGAATAGTAGAAGCTATTTTTAGAGATGAGAATAGCGTATTAACAGTTTCTAGCCTTTTTACAGGAGAATATAACATTAAAGATATGTATCTTGCAGTTCCAACTATAATTAACCGTAAAGGAGCTATAATGGTAGTTGAAACACCATTATCACAGGAAGAAAAAGAGAAACTTCAAAATTCCTCAGTAATTTTAAAAAAGCATTTAAATGAATGTAATATATAAAAATTTTATAAATTTAAATGCTTAATATAATAAAAAAATCAATTGAAGTAATTAGTTAAAATTTATGATATAATAATTAAGAATTTAAATTTCTAAGGGGGAAGACAAATGGAATTTGAAGGATTAATTATTCCAAAAAACTATAAATGCCAAGAAACATTAATAGACACAGAAATTCATATCAAAAAGATAAAGGACTATTTTGAAAAAAATTTAGCAGAAGCCTTAAATCTTACAAGAGTGTCAGCACCACTTTTTGTTGAAAAAAGTACAGGATTAAATGATAACTTAAATGGAGTTGAAAGACCAGTAGGATTTGATATAAAAGGCATAGATTCTGAATTTGAAATAGTACATTCTCTTGCAAAATGGAAAAGAATGAGCCTAGCAAGATATAACTTTAAAGTCGGAACAGGTCTTTATACAGATATGAATGCCATAAGAAGAGATGAAGATTTAGATAATTTACATTCAGTTTATGTTGACCAATGGGACTGGGAAAAAATAATCTCAAAGGAAGAAAGAACAGTAGAAACATTAAAAGAAACTGTAAAGAAGATTTATGGTGTATTTAAAAAGCTAGAAGACTTTGCTATAAGTGAATTAATTGAAAATGAAAAATTTTTACCAGAAGAAATTTTCTTTATAACAACTCAAGAGCTAGAAGATAAATATCCAAATCTTACACCAAAAGAAAGAGAAGATGCAATATGTAAAGAGCATAAAGCTGTATTTATAATGAAGATAGGAGATATCTTAAATAGTGGAGAAAAGCATGATGGAAGAGCACCAGATTATGATGACTGGAGTTTAAATGGAGATATTGTATTTTGGTATCCAGTTTTAGAAAGAGCTTTTGAAGTTTCATCAATGGGAATAAGAGTTGATGAAAAAGCTTTAGAAGAACAATTAAAAAAGGCTGGTTGTGAAGAAAGAAAAGAACTTGATTTCCACAAAAATCTTTTAGAAGGAAAGCTTCCTTATACAATAGGAGGAGGAATTGGTCAATCAAGAATGTGTATGTATTTCTTAAGAAAAGCACATATTGGAGAAGTTCAGGCATCTGTATGGGATGAAAAGAATAAAAAATTCTGTAAAGAATATGGAATAAGATTATTGTAATTTAACAAAAGCAAAGCTATCACACAAAGAAAAATATAATTTAAAGTAATTTTAAAAAATAAATATTTTATATTTTTTGTGTGATAGCTATTTGCTGTTAAACAAAAATGTTTTAATTAGCTCTAAAAGTGATTTCTCCACTTAAAATACTTTTTTCTTCACCATTTTCAGTCTTTACAACAAGTTCTCCATTATCATTTAATCCAAGACAAGTAACCTTAATTTTATTTTTACCATTAATCCAATAGGCTTGTTTATCAATAAGCATAGAATATTTTCTGCATAATGATACAACTTCAGAAAAATCATCATTTTCAATTACATCAACATATAGATTTTCAAAAATATTTAAAAATGAAGTTAAGATTTCTGTTCTGTTAAATTTATGTCCCTCTTCAATAAGTAAAGATGTAGCAGTTTCTTTTACTTCATCATTAAATCCAGAAGAATCTATGTTAACATTTATACCTATGCCAATTATTATATAATTTATGCAATCTATTTCACATTTCATTTCTGTAAGAATTCCAGTAAGCTTTTTGCCATTAAGATAAATATCATTAGGCCATTTAATCTCAGCATTTATATTCATATCTCTAAATACTTTAACAAGAGCGGCAGCAGCTACTTGAGTAAGTTTTGAAGCTTTTATTGGATCAATTTTAGGAGTTAAAAATAAAGTAAAATATAATCCTCCTTTAAGGGAAGACCATACTCTGCCTAATCTTCCTTTCCCAATAGTTTGTTTTTCTGAAACTATTACAGTTCCATCAGGTGCAGTTCCATCTAAAGTCTTTGCAAAATTATTTGTTGAATCTATCTCTTGAAAGTGTTTGATTTCTCTTCCAATAAATTTTGTATTAAGTCCTTGTAAAACTTCATCAGGAACTATAATATCAGGAGATGATATAAGCTTATATCCTTTTCGAGAAACACCTTCAATTTCATATCCAAGGTCTTTTAAGTTTTTTATATGTTTCCATACAGAAGCTCTAGTTATACCTAAACGTTTGCTTATTTCTTCACCTGATATAAAATCATCACTTTCTTTTAACCACTTAATTAATTTATCATCCATGTTTTTCCTCCTATATAAAATTCTTCAGAAATTATATATTATCTAGCAAATTAGTATAATCATATTAAAATTACTAAATAGATTATGTATTTTGACATTTTAATGATTCATAATCATATAATTTCTATAATAGAAAAACAGACCTAAAAATTTTTAAGTCTGTCAAGAAATAATACTTTTAATAAATTTTACTCATAACTTGATGCAGATACACCCATTAAGACAGTTGTATAATCATCATCTTGGGAAATAACCCAATTATTATCAGAATCTTTAGTAAGGTTAATAACACCAGTTCTATCTTCTAAAGTAGCTTTATTAAGCTCATCAATAAGAAGATTTTGAGCAAACTTTGTTACTTCTTCTTCAGAGGCATCTTTAACAGAAGAAGATTCTGCCATACATCTAGTAATATATGAAGAAATAACTGTTTGTAAGTTTATTCCCTTTACAGATACATTTACCTTAGCCATATCTTCATTTATTTCCTCTCCTGTAGTTGTAACTTCTACCTTACTTAGAGCATTAACTAAAGCATTAGCTAATTCTTCATTAACATTGCTATTTTTAGAAGAAACAAGTTCAGAAAGCATATTTTTTGTAGTATCATTAGAAAGTTCACTTGATATATCTTTAAAATGATTTTTAACAATCTCTTCTGGTGTACTTGCTGAAAGACAACCTGTTAATATAAACATTGAAAAAATTAATGTAATAAGAACTGAAATTTTCTTTTTCACCCTAAATCTCCCCCTAGGTCTAAATAATTTTTAAGATATTAATTATTCTATCATTTCAGAAAAGCATTTACAATATAAAATGTATAAATATAACTATTTTGTAGTTCTTTTCTTTTTTCTTTTTTTTATAGAGTAACCAAAAGAACCTAAAGGTTTTGAATTTAAAGCAAAATATTCTCCATGAGAGTAACATATCAAGTTAGCTTTATTAAAACAAATTTTTCCATATTCATTAATTAGGCTTTCATCAACTTTAATATTTACTATTTCAAGAAGAAACATATCATGAGTGCCAAGAGGAGTTATGCTTTTAACCTTACACTCTAAAGCTACTGGAGATTTTGTAAGAGAAGGGGTAGAGATTTTTACTCCATTATCTAGTTGAAGTCCAAAATGTTTTATTTTATCAACTTTTCTTCCTGATTTAACACCACAAAAATCAACCACTTTTACTAAATCTTTTGTGGGAAGATTTATAACACATTCCTTAGATTCTTTTATGTACTCATAAGAAAGTCTTTCAGGACGAATTCCTACAGCTAATGTAGGAGGATTTGTACATACTGTACTTATCCACCCCACAGTAAAAATATTAATTTTATTTTCTTTATTTTTACAAGTTATAAGTACAACAGGTGTTGGATTAAGCATTACACTACCTTTAAAATTAATCTTGCTCATAAAAACTGCTACTCCTAAAAATTATTACCAATTAATATCATAATTATGACTATAATCTTCATGTATAATAGCAAATAAAGAAGTTACTGTCAACGTTTTTTCTAGTAATAACAATTTATTTTTTAGCATTTAATTTATAATTTTATGATAATAGAATTTTATTAAATATGCATTTACAAAATAAGAAATATGTAAGGGATTTTTAATTATTATGAGGTTGTTATTAACTTTTATAAATGCTATAATTAACATGTTTTTGAAAAACAAAATATTATTAAGGAATAGGAAGACGAGGTATGGGAAAAACAAGAAACTTATTAAAAACATTAGCATTAACTCTTACTATGTCTTTAGCTTCAACATTATTAACAACTGTTTATGCTAAGGCAAGTGAACCTACAATTGTTTCAGAATCAGCAGTTGTGATGGATTTTGATACTGGAGAGGTTATTTATGAAAAAAAAGCAGATGAAAAAATGTATTTGGCAAGTACAAGTAAGTTAATGACTGCTTTATTATTTGCAGAGTCAAAAACTAAAACAGATACAATTACTTATACAGAAAGTGCTAAGGCTCAACCACCTTATACAATGGATAGCGAACAAATGAAGCCTTATGGAAAGACAATGCAAGTTGGAGATACTTTAGATGCAGATACAGTAATGAAGGAGCTTTTACTTTTCTCAGGAAATGATGCTGCTTATATGGTAGCAGATAGTGTATCAGGAGATAGCAAAGCATTTGTTGATTCCATGAATAAAAGAGCAGAAGAACTTGGATTAACTAATACACATTTTGAAAATCCAAATGGACTTCCAGAAAAGCAAGCAGATGGAACTTCGAAGGATGTAAATTATTCTACCGCTTATGAGTTAGCTATAATAACAAGAGAAGCATTTAAAAATGAATGGGTTCAACAAACTATGCAATTAAAAGAAGCAAATGTTGTACTTCCAAGAGATACAAGAATAAAAGTTCAAAATAGAAATACAGAACTTGGTTTAAATGGAAATATTGGCGGAAAAACAGGAGTAACAGATTCAGCAGGAACATGTTTTGCAGGAATTTATGAAAGAGATGGAAGAAAGCTTATTGGGGTAGTTTTAAAATGTGATCGTAATGATAATAATAAAAGATTTGAAGATTTAAAATCAATGATGGATTATAGTTATCCACTTGAAAAGGAAGTTTTTAAAGCTTCAGGAGATGAAGTTGGAACTATGGATCTTGAGTATAAATTATTTGGAGTCTTTGGACCTATAAAGAAAATTTCAACAAAAATAAATCTTGCACAAGATATTAAACTTTATCCAAATGCCATAAATGATACAGCTGAAATAAAATTAAGTGATACAGAAGAACAAAGTGCATGGCAGGTTGCTTCAAATAAGGAAGTAAACTTAACTGTAAGTGTAAAACAATATAATGAATCAATTAAAGGAAATGTTGATATTACAGTAGGAACATTAATAAAAGCCAATATTTTAGTATATGGAGCAGTAGTATTAGCCTTTATAATAATAATTCTACTTATTATGTTTATAATTAAAGTAATTTTAAGTGGTGCAAAAAAACACAAAAAAAGAAAACATTAAATATAAAAAAGAGTTGTCGCATTAACAAATATTCGCACAATATATAGCGTTTTAATTATATAAAATATGCTATATATTGTGAATGAAATTTTTTACGCAACAACTTCTTTTTTATTCAATAGGAAATTATATATTTTTAAAACTTTTTTATTTTTTTGAGTTATTTCCAAATGTATTTATAATATGTTCTTTAGCTTTTAGTTCAAAAGTATCATCTAGTGGGGCAAGTTTAATACTTTTATTATATTTTTTTTCTAAAGCTATTTTTAAAAGCCTATCTGCAAGTTCTGGATTTTTTGATAATAGGGAACCATGAAAGTAAGTACAATAAGTATTCTTATATACACATCCTTCTTGATGGTCTTCACCATTATTTCCATAGCCAGCAATACATTTTCCTAAAGGTTTTAAATTATTTATATAGGTTCTGCCAGAATGATTTTCAAAACCAACATAAGTTTCATCAAATTCTTCATTATAAATTATAGTATTTCCAATAAATCTTGTATCTCCACCTTCAGTATGTATATCTAATATATGAAGTCCTTCAAGCTTATCACCATTAGGTGCTCTATAATAATTTCCAAGAAGTTGGTAACCACCACAAATTGCTAAAAGCACTTTACCATCTTCAACATATTTTGTAAGAGCTTCTTTTTTGTTATTTTTCAAGTCTTCGGAAACAATAGATTGTTCATAGTCTTGTCCACCACCGAAAAAGACAATATCCATATTATCTTCATTAAAATCATCATTTATAGATATATCAATAATATTTACTTTTATATTTCGTTTTTCTGCTCTATGTTTTAAAATTAAAATATTTCCTAAATCTCCATAAACATTTAGAAGATCAGGATATAGATGGCATATATTTAATTCCATATTTATCCTCTCCTTGTTTTGTATATAAAACTACCAAAGTTTCTTTATGTAGCCTTTAGAGTATAAAAATTTTCTATAATTAATCATAGCAGTATAAGTAGCTAATATATATATATTATTACTTTTGCTGGTTTTTAGTTTTTCTGTTAATTTTTCATAATCTTCTTCAATAATAAAGCTTTCTTCATTAAGACCAGCAGTTTTAAGTCTTACTGCCATATCATAAAGTCTTATTCCAGATATAAAGACATCTTGTATTGGAAGAGAGGATAGTTTTTCAAAATTTACATCCCATATCCATGAAACATCACGACCATCAGCATAATTATCATTTAACATAAATAAAGTAGAAAAATCTTCTTTGTTTAGACAAAGGGTATCAAGAGCTTGATTATATCCTGCTGGATTTTTTACTAATATAATTTTTACTTTTTTATCTTCTATTTGAATTTCTTCTTGACGGCCAAAGCTTGAATCTACCTTTCCTAAAGATGAAGCTATAATACTATTTTCAATACCATCTTCACTTGCTATTGAATATGCACATAAAGCATTATAAATGTTATAAACTCCAGATTGGCTTATGGAAACTTCATTTCCATTTATTATAACAGTAGAAGAATTAGGAGTTTGGTTTAAAATTGCTTCCATTTTGTATTTTAGTTCTGGACGCTTATAACCACATTCTGTACAATAATAATCTCCTAAATGGTTATAGGTAACAAAATTATATTTATAAGGAGCTTTACATACCTTACAGAACTTGGCATCTGCATTTATATCAATAGTATTATTGTCATTAATAGGATTTACGAAACCATAATAAACTTTTGGATTTTCAACATCTAAGACACCAAATAAGGAATCATCTCCATTTAATACAAGAGTTGAGGATGGAACTTTATGTATTCCTTCTAAGATTTTATCAAGTGTAGTATAAACTTCACCATATCTATCAAGTTGATCCCTAAATAAATTTGTTATTGTTATAATTTCTGGAGTAATGTAATCTGTAACAAATTTAAGATTTGCTTCATCAACTTCTATTATGGCATAACTACCTTTATTGCTTTTTGAAAATCTGTAATTATCAATAAAACAAGAAACGATTCCTCTAAAAAGATTTGCTCCTGTATTATTGGTTATTACTCTGTATCCTTTGTTTTTAAAGATATTTGTAATCATGCTTGTTGTTGTAGTTTTTCCATTAGTACCAGTAACTAAAATAACTTTATAATCCTTTGCCACAGTAGAAAGAATTTTTTTATCAAATTTTAAAGCTACTGTTCCAGGGAAAGTAGAGCCTCCCTTAAAAATATGTTTTGATAAGAATATTGTTATTTTTCCTGCTAATATACTAAAAAAAGATTTAATGTTAATTTTTCTCACCACCTGAAACTATATTTATATTATTACCTTAAATATAAACTTTATTCATAAAAATAAAATTTTTTTATTTGAATATTGAAAGTATATCATAAAAAATAAAATTGAACATATTTAAATTAAATATAAAGTTTAATTTAATTGTATTATTCATAATAGTATATCACAAAATTTTATCTTAAACTTAAAAAATATTAAAAATTTTTAAGTGATAATAAAACTATATTAATAGAAATATAGATTTAAACAAGATTTGATGTTAAAATATATAATTGAAGAAATAAATATTATAAAAGTGGGGAATTTTATGAATAAATTTTTAAAAAATGTAAAAAATATAGTTGATAACATAAATGAAAAATACAAAAAATGTTGTGAAAAAAATAAAGAACTTCCAAGTATTTTAATTATTGGTTCATCAATAATATTTGTAACATTATTATCTTTAATAATTACAAATATTATGAATACAAAAGAAGAGACATTAACATCAACTTCTGACACTACAAGTATAGTTAAAAATTTAGGGGAGGAAAATTTTTATTTAGGAGAATATGATAAGGCAATTAAAGAATATGAAAAACTTGATAAAGATAGCAAATGGCCAATATATAAAGTAAAAATAGCTGAAGTATATTCTGCTAAAGGAGAATATGAAAGAGCAAATAATTTTATAGATGAAGCTTATGAAACAAGAAATACATTAATAGAAAATGATAAAGATGGAACTTACAAAGAGAAAGATGCAGAACTTGGAAAATATATAACATTACTCTCTCTCTTTGATGGCAAGGATAAAATAGCATTAGAATATGGAGAAATATTTTCAAAAGCAAATCCAGATGATAAAGAACTTCAAAAAACAATGTTTACAGTTTATTTATTACTAAAAGATGAAGAAAAAGCAAGGAGTATTATAGAAAAATATTCTGTAGATGAAGAGGATTCTTATGATTTAGCTTTATATGCAAGAATGAATATGCTTATTAATAAATGGGATGAAGGCTTTGAATATTTAAAAAAAGCATGGCATTTAAATAAGGATGAAGTTAAGGTTTTTGATATAATTTCTCAAGAAGCTTCATATGATAAAGAGAAGGTAATAGGTAAATTAAAAGAATTATCTGAGAAGGAACCTGAAGAAATTGCATATAAAGCTTGGCTTGTAAAGTGTTATACAATGTCTGATAAAACTATGGATGAAGCGGAAAAAATTTACAATGAGATTGAAAAAGAAGATTTAGGCAAGTATGTATTTAATACTGTGGCTGCGAAAATATATCAGTATAGAGAAGAAAATGTAAAAGCTAATGAATTAATTAGAAATGTAATATATGAAAAAAACTTAATAGGATATCAAATAACAGCTTGGGATTATTATGATAAAGAAGAATATGATAAAGCTATTGAATATTGTAAAAAAGGAATTTTAGAAAATAGTGAATATCCTGATAATTATGGTTTTTTAATGACTGATATAATGATAAAAAAAGGTGAGCCAGAGCTTGCAGAACCATACTTTAGAACAGCTTTAATGAAAGAACCTTTTAATTACAATATAATACTTAAAGCAGCAGATTATTATCAATATACAATGAATGATTTGGAAAAGGCTTATGAATATTTAAATTTTGCATCATTAATAAAACCTAATAATGCTAATATTTATTATGATATGGCAATGACAAAGATAAACTTAAGAAAAAATGATGAAGCTATAGAATTAATTAATAAATGTATTTCATTAGATGAAGAAAATGAAAATTATCATAGAACATTAGGAACAATATATCTAGAGGAAGGTAATACAGATAAAGCCATTGAAGAAATAAGAGTTGCTTATAATATTAATAATAATGATATATTAACACTTAATAATGCAGGATGTTATTATATTTCAGTTGAAAATAATATACCACGTGGATATGATAATATTAAAGGTGCATATGATAAAATATCAGATAATACAGATGAAGAAACTAAAAAGTATATAACTAGAAATTATGAAAAAGCTAAAGCTTTATTTGATGAATATAATAATGACAGTGATGAAAAGCTTGAAATACCAGACCTACATCTATTTTATTAATAAAGTGAAATTTACTGTCTATTATTTAAAATAAATGTGTTATGCACAAAAAAGGGAAAGTGAGGGAATAAAATTTTGGATTTTTTGTTTATTTTTAAAGCTATAATAATAGCTATTGTAGAAGGATTAACAGAGTTTATACCAGTTTCATCTACAGGACACATGATTTTAATTGGAAGTTTGATTAATTTTTCTGGTAATACAGAATCAGTAAAAATGTTCTGTGATATGTTTGAGGTAGTAATACAACTTGGAGCAATACTTGCAGTTGTTGTCTTATATTGGAAGAAAATTAAAGATAGTGTAATTGAATTTTTCAAATACATATGGAATGAAATCTATAAATTTTTCACCAAAAAATCTTATTTTAAAGAAGGTGAAGAAGGTAAAGTAGGTTTTAGATTTGGAATAAATGTAATAGTAGGAAGTATTCCAATGGGAATAGTAGGAGTTACATTTTATAGTAAAATAAAAAGTTTATTTAATCCTAATGCAGTTATAATAGGATTAATAGTTGGAGGACTTCTTCTTATAATTATAGAAAATATTTTTAGAAAAAGAAAAAAGGCTATAAGCGATATTGATAAAATAACTCCTCTAAGAGCATTAATAGTTGGATGTCTTCAAGTATTAGCAGTATGGCCTGGAATGTCAAGAAGTGCATCTACAATTATGGGAGGATGGATAGCAGGATTATCAACTCCAGTAGCAGCAGAATTTTCATTTTTCTTAGCAATTCCAGCAATGGTAGGTTCTTCTGCAAAAGATTTATTTGAATATGATTATTCAATAATGAATGCAACTTTATGGATAGCATTAATAGTTGGATTTATAGTAGCTTTTATAGTTTCAATAATAGTAATGGAGAAATTCGTTGCCTTCTTAAAGAAAAAGCCAATGAGAGTATTTGCTATATATAGAGTAGCAGTAGGAATTTTATTAGCTGTTTTAGTTTTAACAAAAGTAATAATATTAACTTAAATTAATTAAGAAATTTTTATTGAGCATGGAGATTGTTTCTTTAGTTTTTATTACAACTCCATGCTTTTCTTTTTTAAATATATCAATATCATATTGCTATTGAGAGTTATATTATTTGTGAATTAAGAAACTTTAAAAGAAAATGAGAGAGAGTAAGAAAAAAGAGATTAGAGTTTGTGATTGTAAGAAAAAATATAAAAAATTGGATAAAATATACTTTGATATTTAGTGAATTTATGGTAATATAGAAATAGAATAAATTTTTAATTTTTAAAG
>JALFQD010000066.1 GCA_022785265.1 Clostridium sp.
ATAATTCAATTAGTTTAAAGATGAATTCTTTTTTCATATTTTCATTTTAACTTTTTTTATTTTTATTGCAATGTTTCTTTTTTGTTAAATTTTAACTGTTGATTCGCATTTTTTAAAATATTTTTATACTCGCTATCAAGATTTTGAAGTGAGTTTTTTATATTTGAAATTGATGAATCATATTTAGATGAAAGCTTGGCAATTTCTTTTTTTTTATTTTTAGATAATTGTAAACGTAATTGATTTTCATCAAAATTCTTAATAACTGTACTTCCATCACGACCGTTTATAATATCGGATAAATGTTGCTTTCTATTCGCAATTTCCTCTAAGGTAACTTTCTTATCATTATTTAATTTTATTTTTTCATGAAAACCATCCAACTTCAACTGTTCAACTACTGTCTTAAATTCTTCGACTTCTTTCTGTTTATCCTTATAATCCTTGTAATGCTTCTGATACTCGGAATATAGCTTTTCTTTAAGCATACCAATTATCCCCCTACCATTCTCCTATTATATGTAAATTGTATATCAATTTGGGTATTATGTCAAGAAAAAGTACCAGTTAACCAGTTTTCGACAGTTTCAAATAAATAAAATCTCCATAAAGGTAGTAAAATTGTGGTTTCTTTTAATAAAATCATACCCTAATTTATTATCTTTATGGAGAATGTCAACTTAAAGATTTTTTTACTCTTTAAAGCTATTATTCATTTTCTGGTTTTTTTTAGTTTAGTTCTTCAACTTTACATTCATGTTCTTTAGCTTTAGACTTATAACAAATTGCTACTGCAAGTATTTTTCTTCCTTTATTTTCTTTTATGAATTTCATGGAATACTTTTTTTCTTTTATCTGTTTTAAAGCATTATCTACTGTATCATCTTTTTTTAATTCAAGTATTATTGCAGTGCCATTTTTCTTTCTTGGATGAAACATAAAATCTACATAGCCTTTTCCACTCTTTTCTTCACGCTCAATTTTATATTCATTTCTTGCTGAAAGATATGCTAAGGTTACTACACATGATAAACTATTTTCATCATTATATTGAAGTATTGGTATCTCACTATTATGAATATCATTAATTATCTTTTCCATTGTCTTTGTGTCTTTATTAAGGGTTGCTTTTAGCATATTTGATGAATTTTTAACTATTGTCATAACTTCTCCAAAAGATTTGTCTTTTAGAGCTTTTTCAAATTCTTTCATGAGTTCTTTATTTGGTATTCTTATAGTTCCATCATAATATGACAAAAATCCATAAACTATCATTGCTGAATATATTTCTTCTCTTGTTTCTGGAGTTTCCTGCCCTGCTCTAAATTCTTCATCTATAAATATATCTACAACATTTCCAGATACCATTTCTATAACATCATCTCTTACTTCTGCTATATTGTATTTTAAGTAATATAATACTTCATCCATTCTACCAGTATTAGTCCAATAGCTTCTACATTTTCCACTTTGAAGAGCCTTAACTACTGAACGAGGATTATATATTTTTTCACCCTCTTCACTTAAGTACCCATTATACCATTCACTTATTTCATTAAATGAAATAATACTTTGTTTACTACATAAAAATTTTACTTCATCTTCAGTAAATCCAAAATAATCATCATAGCAATTGTCATTAAGCATTGTAAATTCATCAAACATATTAAGAGCCGAACCTTCTGAATACTTCTTTATAGGAAGTACTCCTGTCATATAACAAAGTGCTACATAAGGTTTATCTTTCAAAAAATTTCTTAAAAATTCTAAAAAATCTTGTTGATTTTCTTTAAATAAATCATGACTAAATATATAATCCCATTCATCTATTATAAATATAAATTGTTCACCAGTTGTAGATAATATATCACCTATTGAAAAATATTTTTCTACATCTATCTGAGGATAACTTTCTTTTATATCATTAATAATTGATACTTTTATCATATTAATATAATCAGCATAAGAAGTTCCTTTCTCTGAAATTTTGCTTAAAGAAATATTTATAACATTATATTTATTTAAATTTTCCAAATAAGACTTTTCTTTGCTTATATTAAGCTTATCAAAGATATCCTTTGAATTATATCCTTTTGTATAATAAGCTCCAAGCATATTTATTATAGATGACTTTCCAAATCTTCTTGGCTTTGTTATACAAACATAACAATCTGATGTATCAATTAATTTATTAAGCTTATCAATTATCATAGATTTATCAATAAAATATTGTGAGTTTATTAACTTTTTATAATTTTTAAGTGCTGTATTTGTGTTTAAATAAATAGCCATTATTAACTCTCACCTAACTTATAGTTAAATTTACTCCTTAAAATTTCTAAAATTATATTTAACGATTTCCTCTAGTTTTTTCAATGTTTTTCTTCTTATTATGAGCTAAATTATATATTATTCTTTACTTTTTGTAAAACAATTTAAATATAATTATTTTCCTTAAGCCACTTATCATATTTTTGCATTGTTATTTTATATATTGTTTCTATGTCATATAAGTACATATCTACCTTTCCAAAGGCTGAAGGTACCTCAACTCTTATTGTTTTTTTTATTTTAATAAACTCTGTGTCCTGCATTTTTTTAATCATCTTATCTGTTGCAAAAAATATATCTTTTAAATCCTTTCTTGTAAAACCTAAAAAATCAATAAATTCAAAAAGGTCTATTTTATTAGTATTAAGAAGTTTTATCATTTCATCTTTCTTTAATGTTTTTTTAACTTTTATATTATGTTTTTCTAAAATAGTAGTAATGTTTTCCCTTGTTATATGTTTAAAATTATCTTTAACATAATCTCTAATCCATTCCTTAGTTATCATCTTCATTTTAGTACCTCTAATATATTTTCTTATTGTTAGTTATAAGTATTATCACTTTTTAGTAAACTAATTCAAAAAAACAGAGATTTTTTAACCTCTGCTTTTTATTTCTTTATTTTTAAAATTTGCAATTAAACTTATCAGCTAATTTTTGTATACTTTCAAGAGTTGCTCTACCATTTTCATATTCTTTTTTTTCTTTTCTCATTTCATTATTTGCAATATTAACTTTTTTTCTAATACCTTTTATTTCTTTTTCAGGTACTAAATCCTTTAATGTATCTTCCCAGTTTTTAACTATTAAATTTGTAAATAATAAACCCCAATTGCTCTAAAAGCTTAAATTGATTTTCTACCCTACTATTTTTATATAAATCAATTCTTTGCTTTTCAGCAATAGGGGTTATTTCTTCCATAAACTTCTTTTTTAATTCATCTGATAGTTTTTTTGCCAAAGCTACACCCCACTTATATAAATATCTTATCTTGCATAATTATTTCATTAAATAAATAATTTGCAATTTCACAAGTTTCTTTTGTATCTTCATTAATTTCTCCGCTTCTAAATGCGATAGGTGAATCTTCTTCTTGTGAAATTAATTCACTAACACTTTTATCAAGTATTATTGCACATATATTTAATATTTTTTTACTAAAACTTATTTTTGCAGTTAATATACTTTCAAACATTTCTTTTGTAATATTAAATTCCTTACAAAATTCTTCTTTAGATAAGTTACTTTTTTCAAATTTGTCTTTTACTAATTTAGAAATTTCATATTTAGTATATTTAGGTCTTGTATTACTATTCATATCAAACATTTCTAAATCCCTCCTATATGAATATATTATACTATCATTAATTAATAGTTTAAACATTTTTGTATAATATTATTCATTTAATATAAAAACAATATCTTCACTTATTTTATTAACAATCTTTATAATAAATATTGTTTAATTATCAATATTTATTTAAAAATATAATTATATTCTTTTTTATTAAGCATGTTTTCTTTCATTCATAATTTTGTTATACGCCCAAACTTCATCTATAAGTGCAAAGCCCTTTTCTTTCTTTTCTTCCTTTAATAACTCTTTATGCTTTTCTAAGATAACATCTATCATCTCTTTTGATATTGGCATAAATGCTACTGTTCCATCTTTAATGAAAAATTTTGCTATATAGGAATCTTCATTATTTTTATCAAATAAAATCTCTTCTATTTCTTTTTCTGGGTATTTATTTAAGAAAAATGACCTATTTATTATTTTTATTATCTCTATTACTCTATCATCTAGTCCTTCATCAAAAATTTTTATTTTTTCTACTAATTTATTTGTGTCTCTTACTATTCTAAATTTATAATTTTCCATGCTATTTTCTGGTGAATCTGACTTTAGTTTATTAAGCATTTTATCTAATACTTTAGTGTCTCCACTAAAATTAGGTATACAATAAATCATTAAATTTTTGTCCATATCATGATAAAGACATGGATATTGAATTCTTGTAGTAAATCCACATTCATCACAGGTAAATTGAAATAGCTTCCCTGACATTATATTTTCTTTTTGTTCTGAATCTAAATTTACATTTACGCTGTCCCAAACCTTTACTTTTTGTGTTTTATTACACTCTGGACAAGTAACCTCATTATAACTAAACTTTGACATATTATCACCTCTACTGCATTTCCTTGTAAACGATATAATTATTTATGTATTAAGTTTAGCACATTTTTTTGTTATAATCTATGGAATTTTTATAATTTTCACACATTTTCAACAATATAATTAAATCCTTACATATTTCCAAGGAATATCCTCACAAAGCCATACATTATTTTCTGATAGATAAAATTTATAGCCATCTTTAAGCATTTTTTCTGTATCAATTTTTAATACAATAGGCTTTCCATGTCTTTTTCCAACTGTTATTGCAGTTTCTTCATCTTTAGATAAATGTACATAGAGTCTTTCCATTTTATTTATTCCTGTCTTTTTAATGCTTTCTAAAAATCTCTCTGCTGTACCATGATATAAAGTCTTTGGTGGAATTTTTTCTTCAAAATCTATATAAACTTCAATTGAATGTCCTTGATTAGCTCTTATTTTTGTATGGTCTTCATTAAAGCTATATCTTTGTTTATTATTTTCTTTTACTATTCTTTCTAAGATATTCATATCTATGTTTTTTCCTACTCTATTCATTCCTTCTATAAGCTCATTAACATTAGCCCAAGCCCCTTGCTTTTCTATTGTAATTCCTATTGTTTCTGGCTTATGACGAAGTATTAAACTTATAAATCTTCCTAATGATATGTCATCTTCTTTTTTCATTTTTTATTCCTTCTTTCATAATTTACTTTTTAAAAATGTATCTGTAATATTTTTTATAAATTTCTTAAAATTCTATTTTTTATTCTACCAAAAATTGTTATAATATTCTAAAAGGAGTGATTTTTTATGAAGAAGAGATTTATTTGTGCTTTATTACTTTGTTCTTTATCTCTAGTTCTTTTTAGCTGTGGTGAATCTACTCCAAAAGATAATAGCTCTACTTCTACTGCGACCTCAAGTAGTAAAAATACAACATCTACTTCAACTTCAAAAATTGAAAAAGATAAAAGTGCTCGTTCTAATAAAGATGATACAAATACTATTTCTAAATCTGAAAGCAATACACCAACAATAAACTCTAATGTATCAAAAAATGAGAGTAGTAGTTCCTCTAAGAAAGAAGTAGACCAAGAAATACGTTTGTATGTATATGATGCTATTTCAGGTGAATCAATGTATACCATGAAAAATATTACAATAGTTGATGGTGCTTTAGTGTCTGCTATAATAAACGCATTAAAGGATGATTCTTCTAATAACTTTACAGCACTTAATCCTGAAATACAAGTAAAAAGTGCAAAGCTTGAAAAAGATAAAGACTTATTAACTGTTGACTTTGGTGAGAAATTTTTAAATAACATGGATTTAGGAGGAGGAGTTGAAATGGGAATGCTTCAATCTGTAGTAAATTCTTTAGGCTACAACTTTGGAGTATCTAATGTGTGCATAACTGTTAATGGAGAAGGATATTCTTCAGGACATGTAAGCCATAAAGCAGATGAACCTTTTAAGGTTGACTACTCTAATTCTATTCCTTTAAAATAAATTTTATACTTTCTTGAAAATAAATATTAAAAAGAGGCTTTTTTAGTTTAAGTCTCTTTTTAATGTTAAATTTCAATTTTAGCTATAAATATCACTAGCTTTTTTTATACTTTCAAAAGAAATTATACTATTTTTCTCTTTATTATTGTTTAATTCTATTTTTGCTGCTTCTTTTATTAATTCTAAAATAAATTCTTTTCCTATAGCTCTTTCATGCATTTTATATATTATGCTATCTGTTAACCATTCCTCCAATTTTTTAGAATATTTATTTTCCTCAATTCTTTTTGGAAATAAATAATTTAAATCTTTATCATTTTCCTTTAAATCAATTTTTATGGCTTTATATATTTCATTTAAAACTTCTTTTATATTTTCTTTTATTAAATCTTTATCAATACCATTCCAATTTAAATTTAAAATATTAGGCAATACATTATTAAATATAACTTCATATTTTTTTAGCACTTTATAATTTACTACTAACTTAATCTTTATATCACAAGTTACTAAAATATCCATAGCATCAATTAAATCATTCAAAATAATTATCTTTTTTTCTTCTTCATGTTCTTTAAATGAAATACTTTCTAATAATTTATTTATATCAATAATACAATAACTTCTTTTAATATCACCATTTAATTCAGATTTTATTTTTTCTATAAAATCAAATTTATTTGCTTCTTCCTTAATTTCATTTAAAATTTCTTTTACTTTAACTTTATCTTCTGATATTAAAGATATAATATATGTCAATAAAAGTTTTAAATTTTCAGTATGTCCAGCACTTTTCACATCATTTCCATTATTAATATATTCATTAATATCTCTTTCAAAACCTTCATATATTTCTTTATCAAAAATTTTTATATATTTTTCAATATTAAATTCATATATTTCATAATCTTCACTTTTTTCTATATTAATAATATTTTTCACATTACTTTCTTCATTAATTACAATTATACTATTTTGTTCTTCAACAATCTTACTTTCTAATTTTGTTGTTACTTTATCTAAATAAATTCCATTTGATAAATTTTCCAAACATTTTAAAACAAATTCTCTATTTTCTAATATCCATTGTCTTTTCCTAAAAATTTCTTCATCTTCTAAAATAAATTCACTAATTTCTTTATATTGCATAGCTCTATTTTCTATTGGAAACTTATCAGTTAATGCTACTGCTGTGTCATATGTTATTCCTATAAATTCTTGATTATTAGTATTTATTTTTTTAAATAACTTTCTTGCCTTTTCTATACCAGCTTCTGATGGATCTATTCTTGAAAAAACTACAGTACATTTTTTTCTTTCTTTTATAATATCCAATATAAGATTTGTTCCTGATATATTTTCTTCATTAGGATATGCTAATAAAAATACCTCATCTGCTATATCTGTTATAGATAAAGCACCCCAATTATTTATTCCTGTTCTTGAGTCTAAAAGGACATAATCTAAATTATATCTTTTAGTAAGTTCTTTTATAAATTCAAGAATATATCCATTTTCATATATTCTTTTTTCTTTTAAACCTTCAAGCATTTTTACATACTCTAAATCTAATTCCCCTGCTGGTACTACATATACTTCCCCTGAAGTTCCTATATTAAGTTTTGTGACCATTTTTAAATTATATATTGGTTCCTCATCTTTAATATCATACATTTTTTTGTACAAATAGTTTACTAATCCTTCTTTACTTCTTATACTTTGTTTAAATATATTCTTAAAACTTGGTGCTTCTATGTCTAAATCAATAATTGCAACTTTTTTCCCTTTGTCTGCAAGAAGATACGCTGTTTGTATTAGTGCTATTGTTCTTCCTACTCCACCTTTATATGAATAAAATGATATTATTTTCCCCTTTTTTGCATCAGATTTTTTACTACTATATTTTTCTCCATTTATATTTTCTTCAATAACTGAAGCAAATGTAAAATTTCCTTCTTTTATTTTATTTGTTTTTTTAATATTAAGCATTTCTGCTTCTTCTGGAGTATATAAATTTATAAATCCAATATATAACTTTTTATCATTTTCTAATTCTTCATTTAATTCCTTAAGAGAATCCTCAACAAATTTTCTAGAATCATTATAATGCTCATTTTTATAAGATATACTTGTTATATCAATTCTTTTTATATTACTTATATTTATATCTATCCATTCTAAGCTTTTGTTAGATATAAAATAATTTTCTATTTTTTCTTTAAAATTATTAATTCTATCTATAATATTCATTTTATACTCCTAATTCTCCGCTTCTTACTAAAAGCCATTTATTTAAATCAGAAAAATATCCTTTCCATTCATCAAACAATATGTCTATATTAGTTATTTCATCTGATGATATATATCTTAAATCAATATATTCAATTTCATCATAACCATTTTTATTCTTATATAGTGAAAGAAGAGGATTTTGTATAATTTCTATTGCTTTATTTATATTTTTATCTTGTTCAATAACATCTTTTAAACTAGTATCTATTTCTTCTATTCCCCTTCTTATATTATGTCCAGGATTATTTTTAGTTGCTTGCTCATTTATATATTTTTTCTCAAGATTTTTTTGATTAGATATATTATTGAA
The DNA here is from genome assembly GCA_022785265.1 of Clostridium sp. Lineage (GTDB taxonomy): Bacteria > Bacillota > Clostridia > Clostridiales > Clostridiaceae > Clostridium. The sequence continues at coordinate 8,608 of JALFQD010000066.1, forward strand.
GACTTTTTCTGAATACCAAAGGGTGTTTCTTCTAGATTTTTTAATATCATGAACTCTTACTATAATATATTTTATATAGCATTCAATTATTATTCCTCCTAAATGCATTAGCAATACTTTTTGGCTATCTTGCTTTAAATTTTTGAATATATTTAAATAATCTGCCAATCTATCTTTATATGCAGAATAATAATCTTCAATATCAACAAAATCATAGTTATCTTTTTTTCTATCCATATTTTTTACTCCAAATTATTTTTAGAATTCATGCTCCCAGTTTTCATTAAATTTAAAAACTTGTGCTGGTCTAAAGGGCTTTCCTTCTATTTTTTCTTCTGTTTCTATTATCATATTTCCCATTTTTCTTCTAAAGTTTAATATTTCTCTTCCCATAATTGCTTCATACACAAATTGCAATTCCTTTACTGTAAAAAGTCTTGGAAGAAGATTAAATACAATTGGAGTATATTCAAGCTTATTTCTTAATCTATCAATTCCTAAATCTAGTATTTTACAGTGGTCAAAAGCTAGCTCTTCTGTGCTTTCCTCTTCTAAAAATCTATAACTTTTTGTTGTTTTTCTTATTAATGTTCTTTCTGTTTTTTCAATCACCTCATAATTTATCTTTATATCTTCACATTCTAAGGTTAAAAGGTATTTTTTTGTTATGTAATTATCACTAACTTCTTTTTTCTCAAGAATCTTATCTACCCAAAACCACTTAGTTTCTTTATTTTCTGCATTTTCTGAATAGATTATTGAATCTTTTGATATAAGTGCTAAATTTCCTATACTTATAATTCTTGTTCTTGGGTCTCTATCAACCTCTCCAAAGGTATAAAGTTGTTCTAAATACACATTTTCAATTCCTGTTTTTTCTTTAAGCTTTCTTAATGCCCCCTCTTCTAAGCTTTCATCCATTTTTACAAAACCACCAGGTACTGACCATTTACCTTTATAAGGATACTCATCTCTTTTTATAAGAAGAACTTGAAGCCCTTTTCTTGGAACCTTTCTTGAGTTTTCTTCTTTCTTATCCTCTGTGGTAAAAATAAGCACATCATTTGTAACACTTGGTCTTTCAAATTTACTTGCATCATAGTTTTTTAAAAATTCTTTTTCTTCAATATTATTCATTTTCTTTCCTATCCTTTAGATACTATCATTTTGATTTATATATCTATAATATACTATTATTTCAATAAAGAAAAGTATATATAAATGAATATTTTTTTATTTTCTGTTACATACTATATTTAGAGGAGATGATATTAATGGATAAATCAAAAACCTACCTTCCAAAAGAAAGAGCTTGGTATCATCCTACCAATGAAGATGTAAATAAATTTAATAAAGGTGAAAAGGTACAGCTTCCAAATCCAACTATTGATGATATCACAGTAAATAATATTGCATGGCAAGAATTTGATTACACAGAAAATTTCACAGATGATAAAATTTAAAAACAAAAGGCTACTTCATAAATAAGTATAAACATAATATTACTTAAAATTTATATTACCTCTATAAAACTTATACGAAAGTAGCCTTTTTAAGACTCTATTAAATTTTAAATTTCCACTTTATCATATATTCCTTTTGCAAATTGAATTATTACAAAAGAAGCAAAAGTATTATAAATTATAAATGCGACTTGAAGAGAATAATCACCAAAAATTTTTAACACAAAGCTTATGATAAGTCCTATTATAATTCCAGGAAGTATATATATAAATAATGTTATCATCATAAATATTCCCTTAAGCATCTCATTTGAAACTCTATCAAAAAGCTTGTAATTTAAAACTGCTCCATAAGTTGCTACTGCTCCAAATGACGTATATGCTAATATAAATAGTATAATATCTATGATGTTTGTTCCACTCATAACTCCTGAAGGAAGAAAAAGTATAACTCCATTTACAGCATATTGTATTACAGTGGTTAATGTTGAATAAAATAACTTTTCCTCACTTCTTGCTGGAATAAGAAATATAATTTGATTATTAAAATCTGTAGCCCATTTTCCAGCATAAGTTGTTAAAAACATCATGTATATACTAAAAAAGAATAGTCCATACATAGGTATTTTTGTGTATCCTACAAATATTGCTACCCCAAGATATACTAGAGAAAATATATTTAAAAAATAAAAACCTGTTTTTCTATACTCTAATAAGTGTCTAAAAAATATTGCTTTTGCATAGGTAGCAGAATATTTAAATTCTTTTGTTTTTCTTGCAAACAAAGGCTTTCTTGCTTTTACTTGCATATTATTAAGTTGTTTTTTATCATATCCACTATTTTTATAGCTTTGAGCTACTTCATTTTGTTCTGCTGATGGAAGAGCATCTTCATAAAAATCAAGCTTTAAATTATATAAAATTATTCCACATAATATTGTTGCTCCAAATAAAAGTGCCATGTATAAATATATGCTTTTACTTATTCCATTTAAAGCTTGTATTGTTATTTCTCTCATCCATCCCAATATAGGAATATATCGCCAAAAGTCCTTATTAAAAAGCTCTACTGTATAATCAAAATACTCTCCATTACTTTTTAAATATATGTTAAGTGCTAATACTACTATTATCAATAATATTACTATCTTTGCTATTTTTTTTGCTCTTTCTTTATACATGTAAAATTTAGAAAATATCCCATACATAAGAAGAGAAATAAAGGTTATTGTAATCAAAAACAATAAGACTCCTATTAAAAACAAAGTAATTCCTGACTCTTGAAAGTTAAAATTCATAGCCATATTAGGTATTTGATATATAAATACAAAAGAAAACACTAATATAAATGAAATTTCACGTATAAATCCATATAATAATACATTTTGTGGTTTTATTGGTGCTGTAAAAATAATATTTACATCACTCATTGTATAACGAAAATTTTTTCTACTTATTCCACTATATAAATTATAAAGAGTTAGTATTAAAAGAATTATTGTTGCTCCAAAAATAAAATACTTAGATTTTATATATTCATTATTTATATTTTCATTTTCAACTACTTCAATGTTTAAAAATATAAACAAAATCATAAGTCCATAAAATATTAAAGGAATAGCTTTAGAAGGCTTATGTTTAAAACTTTTTATATAGTTTATAAAGGTTCTTCTTGCAAGATATATAAAGGGTCTCATTTATTTTTCCGCCCCCTCTGTAACCTTAAAGAAAATATCCTCAAGACTTTCTTCTGAATATTTAAGTTCATTTTCAAGTTCCTTTCTTGTTTTTGAAAGAACTATATTTCCTTTATCCATTATTACTATTCTATCCCATAAATCTTCAACTGAATCTAAAAGATGTGTACTTACTATCATAGAAACTCCCTGAAGCTTAAGCTCTAACATAATGTCTTTAAGTTTTTTTATTGCCTTTGGATCAAGACCTATCATAGGCTCATCAAAAAGTATAAGCTTAGGTCTTGTAATTAAAGCACAACATATGCTTAATTTTTGTTGCATTCCCTTAGAAAGCTCTGAGCCAAATTTTTCTGTTTTATCACTTAAATCAAAAATTTCAAAAAGCTCCTCTGCATAATCCTCATAATCCTTTATTCCATAAGCTCTTGCCATAAAGTGCATATGTTCTCTTACTGTTAATAATGGAAATAATCCAGGAAGCTCTGGCACATAGGAAAATAATCTCTTCCCTTCTACAGATTTATTAGAGTAACCTCCTATTTTTATCTCTCCTTTATATCTCAAAAGTCCTGCTATAGACTTAATTGTTGTGGATTTTCCTGCTCCATTAGGACCTGCTAAAACCCCTATTTCTCCCTCTTCTATAAATAAATTTAGATTTTTTACTGCATCAAAGTTTTTATACGACTTTGTTAAGTTTGTTATTTCAAGCATATTTACTTATCCCCCTAATAAATTTTATTAACATAATAATAATTTATTTTCTATTATTTTACAAGTATCTTATTATTATTCCTAAACCTATTTCTTTTAATAAATTTTATATCCAAAATTCACATGGGGTTGTTGCATGAAAAAATATTAATACAATATATAGTGCTTATTCACTTTATATTGTTATGAAATTTCTTTGTACAACAGCCTTGCTTTTCATGATATAATATTTTATGAAATACCTATATTTTTCTAAAAAATAAAAGCTATACCAAGGAGGAATTTTAAATTGGAATTTGAATTTTCTAATAAACTAAATTATTTTGAAACAGGAATATTTAATATACTAAATGATAAGAAAAATGAACTTATATCTCAAGGTAAAAAAGTTTATAATCTTTCTGTAGGAACTCCAGATTTTAAGCCTGATGAACATGTTATGAAGGCTTTAGCTGAAGCCTCTTTAGACCCTGAAAATTGGAAATATTCTTTAGGAGACAACCCTAAGCTTATTTATGCTATGCAAAATTTTTATAAAAAAAGATTTAATGTAAACTTAAATGAAGATGAAATAATGTCTGTATATGGCTCTCAAGAAGGGTTAACACATATAGGATTTTCCTTAATTAATGAGGGTGATGTGGTTTTAGTCCCTAATCCTGGCTATCCTATATTTGAAATTGGACCTTTTCTTGCAGGTGCAGAAATTTATCATTATGAACTTTTAGAAGAAAATAATTATCTTCCTAAATTGGATGAAATTCCAGAAGATATCTTAAAACGTGCAAAATTTATGGTTGTTTCTTACCCATTAAACCCTGTGTGTGCTATTGCACCTCCTGAATTTTATGATGAACTTATTTCTTTTGCAAAGAAAAATAATATAATAATAATTCATGACAATGCATATTCTGACATTATATATGATGGAAATATTGGAGGTTCTTTCTTAAGCCATAAAGGAGCAAAGGATGTTGGAGTTGAGTTTTATTCTCTTTCTAAATCCTATAACATAACAGGGTCAAGAGTATCATTTGTTTTAGGAAATAAGGAAATAATAAGCCATTTTAAAATGCTTCGTTCCCAAATTGACTATGGAATATTTACTCCAATACAAATGGCTGCAATAGCTGCCCTTACAGGACCACAAGATAGTGTTAAAAAACAATGTGAAGAATATGAAAAAAGAAGAAATGCACTATGTAGAGGACTTACAAAAATAGGCTGGAAAGTTCCAGATAGTAAAGGAACAATGTTTGCTTGGGCTCCTATTCCAGAAAAATTTACAAACTCCAATGATTTTTGCATGAAACTCATGGAAAAAACTGGCGTTATTTGCACCCCTGGAAGTGCCTTTGGTTCTTTAGGAGAAGGATATGTAAGATTTGCTTTAGTTTTACCAGTTGAAGAAATAAACGAAGCAGTTAATAAAATTAAAGAAAGTGGTATATTAGAATAATCTCTTAAATTTTTGCCTTAAACTAAAAATATGTTATAATACTATACAAAAAAGCTAAAATTTAAGGAGAAAAAACATGAAGAAAAAATTTGACTTTTCAAAACTTTTAACACCACTTATACTACTTATAGTTTTATCACTTACAATTATGTTTATACCTCAATATGTAATATACATACTCCCTTTAATATTAATATATTTTCTATATACTAGAAGATATATTGTTTATGCATTTCAAGGAAGCAAAGCATATGGCATGAAAAATTTTGATTATGCTCTTCAAAGATATAGAAAAAGTGTTCAAGTTTCTGGATGTAATGGGGCTATTGTAACAAGCTATCTTATTGTAGAAATAAAGTATGGAGAATCTAGTCTAGCTTTAGATTATATAAATAAGAATATGAATAATAAAAAGTTAGATGAAGCTACAAAATATAGTATGTCTGTATCAAAAGCTATAGCTCTTTGGAAAGAAGGTATGGCACTTGATAGCCTAAATTTACTTAAAGACCTACTTAAAGATTCTGAAAACACTTATGCTTATGAAACATTAACAACCTTATTAATTATGAACAAAAATTATAATGAAGCCTTAGAATATATTAAAAAAGGACTTGAATATAATAAAGATAGTAATGTTCTTCTTTCAAATGAAGCTGAAGTATATTATAAATTAGGAAATTATCAAAAATCAGAAGAATTATTTAAACCATTAATAGATAATAAAGTAAAATTTGCTGAACCTTATTACTATACTGGACTTCTAGCAAAAGAAAGAGGGGAAAGAGAAAAAGCTATTGACCTTCTAGAAAAAGTTATAGATTGCAATGATTCTTTACTTACTACTGTTTCTAAAGAAGATGCACAAGAAATATTAGGTGCATTATATGATGAAGAAGCTTAAT
>JALFQD010000122.1 GCA_022785265.1 Clostridium sp.
TTATCAGCAATAGAAACAAGAAACTCAAATTTATTAATAGCAGCAGCTGCAGGTTCTGGAAAAACTGCTGTACTTGTTGAGAGAATAATAAGAATTATAACTGATGAAGAAAATCCAGTAGATATAGATAAACTATTAGTTGTTACTTTTACAAGTGCTGCTGCCTCTGAAATGAGAGAGAGAATAGCTTCGGCAATTACAAAGGCTTTAGAGAAAACTCCAAACTCTACAAATCTTCAAAAGCAACTTACATTATTAAGTAGAGCAAATATAACAACAATGCACTCTTTTTGCTTAGAAGTAATAAGAAATAACTTTCAGGTTATAGATTTAGACCCTTCTTTTAGAATTTTAGATGAAACAGAAGGTGTTCTCCTTAAAAATGAAATACTAGATGATTTATTTGAAGAAAAATATGAAAATGATGATTCAAATTTTTTAAATTTAGTTGAGGCATATAGTAATTCAAAAAATGATGATAAATTAAAAGAAATTATTTTAGATTTATTTAAATTTTCTATGAGTGGACCATGGCCAGAAAAATGGCTTAAAGATAAAAGTGAAGAGTTTAACATAAATGATATAGATGAATTAAATGAAACTTCTTGGGTAAAGGTTATAAAAGAGAATACAAAAATTGAGCTTGAAGGTTTAATAAGCATGACAAATAAAGCTTTAGAGTTAAGTAGTGAAACAAGTGGTCTTGAGCCTTATGTAGATACTTTTACTGATGATATTTCTATAATAAAAAATATATATTATAGCCTTGATAAAGGATTAAATGAATTATATGATGTATTTAATGATTATGAATTTTCAAAATTAAAAACTGTAAGAAAATCAAAGGTACTTGATATAAGTGTTCAAGAGATGGTAAAAAATATTAGAGCAGATGTAAAGAAAAAGCTAGAGAAAATTAGAGATGGAGTATTTTTTATGCATCCAGAGGAAATGCTTATATCTATGAAAAGTTTATATCCATTAATGAAAGAACTTGCAAGTCTTGTTATAGAATTTGGAGAAAAGTTTGGTAAGAGCAAAAAAGAAAAAGGAGTGCTAGACTTTAACGATTTAGAGCATCTGTGTTTAAAAATATTAACAGCAGAAGAATCAAATGTTTCTCAAAAGTTTAAGGAATATTTTTATGAAGTGTTGGTTGATGAGTATCAAGATTCTAATAATGTTCAAGAGGCTATAATAGACTTAGTTTCTAGAAAATATGGAGAAAATCCTAATGTTTTTATGGTTGGAGATGTTAAACAAAGTATTTATAGATTTAGGCAAGCAAAACCAGAGTTGTTTTTAGAAAAATATAACACTTATTCTCTTACAGAAGGAAAAGATAGAAAAATTCAATTATACAAAAACTTTAGAAGTAGAAAGGAAATAATAAATGGAGTTAATTTTATTTTCAAGATGCTTATGTCTAAAGAAGTTGGAGAATTAGAATATACAGATGAAGAAGCTTTAAACTTAGGAGCTAACTATAAAGAATATGAAGGTAAAGGAGAAACAGGTGGTGATTTAGAGCTTCATATTTTAGATAAATCAGATGAAAAAAGTGAAGAAGATTTAGAGGAAGAAGAGGACATTGGAGCAATTAATTTAGAAGCAAGAATAGTTGCAAAAAGAATAAAAGAATTAATAAATCCAGAAGAAGAAGGAAAAATGCCTTTTATGGTAGCTTATAAAAATGAAAAAGGAGAAGATGATTATAGACCTTTAGCATATAAAGATATAGTTATACTCTTAAGAGCAACTAAAAATTGGTCAGAAGTTTTTTTAGATGAGCTTGGAATGGAAGGTATTCCTGTTTATGCAGATACTGGAACAGGGTATTTTGAATCAATAGAGATAAGAACAATTATGTCATTATTAAAGGTTGTAGATAATCCTATGCAAGATGTTCCAATGATAGCACTTTTACGTTCTCCTATAATGAACTTTACCCCAGAGGAGCTTGGCAATATAAGACTTGTAAATAAAGAAAAATATTTTTATGAAAATATGCAAGCTATAGTTTTAGGAGAAATAGAGGTAGATGAAGCTTTAAAAGAAAAATGTAAATACTTTATTGAAAAGCTTGATACATGGAGAGAAAGAAGCACTTTTATGCCAATAGATGAATTTATATGGTATATATATATGGATACAGCTTATTATGGTTTTGTTGGTGCTATGCCAAATGGAGTTTTAAGACAGGCAAATTTAAGAGTGCTTTTCCAAAGAGCAAAGCAATATGAAGACACTAGCTTTAAAGGGTTATTTAACTTTATAAACTTTATTAATAAACTTAGAAAATCTTCAGGAGATATGGGAAGTGCTAAAATACTTGGGGAAAACGAAGATGTTGTTAGAATTATGAGTATTCATAAAAGTAAAGGTCTTGAGTTTCCAGTAGTATTTTTAAGTGGTACAGGTAAGCAATTTAATCTTATGGATTTAAATAAAAATATTCTTTACCATGATGATTTAGGATTAGGACCAGATTTTGTGGATGTTGAAAAAAGAGTAAGCTATAGTACAATAGCGAAGGAATCTATAAAACAAAAAATAAAATTTGAAACATTGTCAGAAGAAATGAGAATTTTATATGTTGCCTTTACAAGAGCAAAGGAAAAGCTTATTATAACAGGAGCAACTTCAAATTTAGGAAGGTGGGCAAATAAATGTTGTAATGCAGCAGCATTAAATGAAGATAGAATAATTTCTTCAGAGGTATCTAAAGGAAAATCATATTTAGATTGGCTTGGCATGGCTTTATGTAAACATAGAAATGGAGAAAGCATAAGAGAACAAGTAGAACCAATGGATATTAGCATAAAAGATGATTTATCCACATGGAAAATTGATATATGGAAGAAAACTGATTTGCTTGTGGATAAAAATGAAGAAAATGTGGATGAAAATAAAGAAAAAGATTTGTGGATAAATTTTGATTGTGAAACTGTGGATAAAAACATATATAATAGATTAAACTTTATTTATCCATTTAAATCTTCCACTACTATTAAGAGTAATTTTTCAGTATCCGATTTAAAGAAAAAAAATCAAGAAGAATTAGAAATTGTAAATAGTAAAAATTTATATTCAGAAAAAATCATAGCAAAGCCTAAATTCCTTCAAGAAGAAAGAGGATTAACACCTTCAGAAAGAGGAACTGCAATGCATTTTGTGATGCAGAAGCTAGATTTTAATAGAGTTAATACCATTGAAGATATAGAAAATCAAATTAGAGAAATGGTTATTAACGAACTTTTAAGTGAGGAAGAATTTAAAGTAATAAGAGCTAAAAAAATATATAATTTCTTTAAGAGTAACTTAGGAAAAAGAGTATTAAAATCTTATGAATCTGGTGAAAAGGTATATAAAGAATTACCTTTCTATACAGAAATAAGTGCTAAAAAAACAGACCCTAATTTAATTAACATTCCTGAAAGTGAGAAAGTAAGACTTCAAGGGGTAATAGATTTATTTTTCTATGAAGGAGATAATGTGATTTTGGTTGATTATAAAACTGATTATGTTGAAAGAGGAAAAGAAGAGGATTTAATAGAAAAATACAAACTGCAAATACAATATTACAAAGAGGCATTAAGTAAAATAACAGGAAAAATAGTTACTGAAAGCTACTTATATTCATTTTTCTTGGATAAGGAAATAAAGTGTTAATAATTTTTTAAGTTAATAAAAGAAACAAGTTTATAGTTAAAAGAGAGTGAATATGTTGTTTTGTCTTGTCTTAGAAGAAACAAAACAACATATTTACTCTCATTTTTTATTAATCTAAGTAAGGCTTGCAAATAACTTCATCAATTTTTGTATCTAAAATTTTGTTAGCATGAGCTGTTCTAATAATTAAAGCAGTATCAGAACCATGTCCAGAGCCACCTATAGCAATAACTGGTTGCATATAAGGAATAAGTCCAGCATCTACTGCCATAACAGAGATTTCAACACATACTTTAGTTCCTTGTCCAAACATTCTAAGAGTACTTGCCATAACTTCTACAGGAGATACGCCTCCAAACTTAGCAGATAATCCTCTTTCTGCACCACTTAATACATGAGTAGTTGTTAAAACCTTTATTCCAGAAGAAATTAACTTTTCTCTTTCTTCATTTGGCATATCATTAATTCCTTCTGTAGGATATCCATAGCAATGAGTTACACAAACAATTTCAATATCATCACTAGCTAATTTTTTTAATTTTTCAGCAGTCTCTCCACTACTTGAAGCAACAACAATATGTTTTATTCTTTTTTCTTTTGCAGTCTTTACTGCTAATTCTAATGTTTCATCAGTATTTTCTTTTCCAGGTTTAGTAAAATACATATAAATCTCCTCCATTCATAATATTTATATGATAATTATAAATATTTAAAGAAAAAAACTCAATTTAATTTACAAATAATGGATTTACATTATTATTTTCATGTGATAAGATAGAAATAACAAAATTACAATATTTGTAAAATGCTAATTATATAGTGAGGAATGAAAATGGATTTTAAAAATATGAAATTAAGTGATTTAACAAAAGAGCAATTAATAGATATAGTAGAAGTTCAAAAAAGAAACTTAGATTTACAAGAAAACTTTTTAATAAATATATCTCATGATTTAAGAAGCCCTGTAAATTCAATATTAAGCGTTCTTCAATGTTTAAAATATTTAAATGGAGATAATTCTAAAGAAATAAAAGAAAAGACTAATGAATATAGAAAAATAATTAAAAGAAATAGCTTAAAAATTATAAAACTTATAGATAATTTAATAGATACTACAAAGCTTGAAGGGGAGAGTTATAATCTTAATAAAACTAATATTGATATTGTAAATGTTGTTGAAAGCATAGTAGACTCTATAGAAGTATATGCTAACCAAAAAAATATCAATATAATATTTGATACAAATGTTGAAGAATTTATAATAAATGCAGATTTAGAAGCTATAGATAGAATAGTTATGAATTTATTATCAAATGCAATTAAATTTTCTCCATTAAATGAAATAATAGAAGTAACATTAAATGCAAAGAAAGATAAAGTACAGATTTATGTAAAAGATAATGGTATGGGAATTGCAGAAGAAGAGCAAAAGAAAATATTTAATAGATTTGAACAAGCTACAAATAGTAAAAGAATAGAAGGAAAAGGAAGTGGAATAGGATTAGATTTGGTAAGCTATTTAGTTAAAGCTCATGGAGGAAACATAGAATTAAAGAGTAAGTTAAATGAAGGGTCTGAATTTATAGTTACCCTACCAGTTGGAAAGCTTAACATTATTGAAGAAAAACATGAATTAATGAGCAGAAATAAGGTAGAACAATTAGAAATTGAATTTTCAGATATATATTTATAAATATTAAGTATTTAAATGGCTTGCGATATTACTAATTTTGTGATAGTATAAATTTGTTATCATTTTGGAGCGTTAGTTAAACGGATATAACATACCGCTACGGACGGTACATTATGGGTTCGATTCCTATACGCTCTGCCATTTAATATAAAAAAGTACTACTAGTATAGTGGTACTTTTTTTGGTTCTATAGAAAATTATATATTCTTTCTTAGAAACTTCTTATTTTTTTAATTGTAATGATATTATATTGAATGCTATTATATAAGTAGCAATATAAAAAGGAGGTAACTGCTGAAGAGTTATTTGATAATGGCAGATATTTTATATGAAAGCAAGATGTTATTATTGTGATAAAGAATTAACAGAAAGAACTATAAAAAGACATATGAAGAATTGTCCAGAAATGAAGAAAGTAATAGAAGAAAAAATGGAAAATTCAAAAGGAAATAGAAATCAATTTATGATATCAATTAAGAATAAGTATACTTCAGAATATTGTATTTATGTTTCTATAGATGCAAATTTACAGCTTCAGCATTTAGATAAGTTTATAAGAGATGTATGGGTAGAATGTTGTGACCATTTAAGTGCATTTTTTATTGATGGAGAGATGTATAATAATACTGATTATGAGATGAATGTAAAATTAAAAGATGTTTTGAGTGTTAATCAAAAATTTGAATATCAATATGATTTTGGTTCAACAACTTATTTAAAATTAGAAGTCATTGATTTGATTGAGGTTCCAAAAGAATTTACTCAAATAGAAATTATTGCAAGAAATAATGAAATAAAAGAAAACTGTTGTAAATGTGGAAAAGAAGCTAAATATCATCAATGGGAAAAAGATATGTGCTTATGTGAAGAGTGTGCAAAAGGAGAGGATGAAGAATATCTTTCACCAATTACTTATCTAAATTCACCTAGAGATATGATATGTGGATATATTGGAAGTAAGGATTATGAAGTTCCTTATTTACCACAAAATGATAAAAAATATAAAGTTAGCAGAAAAAAACCAGCTATATATGAAGAACCTTTTGACGATTTTGATATTTTGGGTGATTCTGTTATTGAAAAGGCATGTAATATGCTTGTGAAATTTTCATTAAACTTAGAAGAATTACTTAATTCATATTCTAAAGAGAATATTAAAGAACTTGCAAAGGCTAATGATTTAGATATTTCAATAAAATTAACTAAAAAGAATATGATACAAAAATATATTAGTCAATATAAAGATGCACTAATTAATAATATAAATTCAATGTATGAAGAAAATTATAATCTTATAAGAGAATTTATTAAAAATAATGGTGTTATATCAGTTGATAAATCTATTGGTGAAAAATTAAATTATTTACAATTTATGATTGATGGAATTATTTTTTTTGTATATAAAGATGAAGAAGAATTTTTTGTAATGCCAAATGAAATTCAGGAAATCATTAAAGAAAATGATACTATTGATTTGAGAAGAAAGATTAAAGAAAATACAACATTTTATAAAATATTTAAAGGAATACTTAATGCTTATGGAGTACTTAGTGAAAATAATTTAAAGCGTATATTAAAAAAATATTATAACGATGTTGATGAAGAAGAATTAATAAATAGAATTATGAATGAAGATAATTGTGTATGTGAATGTGACATTTTTTATGATAATGACAAAAGAATATTTTTAAATTATGAAATAGAAGATTATGAAGAAATAAAAGATATTATAAAAAAAGATTTAGAGTATGCTAATTTATCTAAAGAACAATTAATCTCTATGGCAGATGAAGATTATTTTTTGAATAATGAAGTAGGTAAAACATTTAAAGAAGAATTTTCAGAACTAATTGATGCAGATGAAGAAGAAATTGAAGAATATATGGAGGCTTTATTCACAAGAATACAATGTATGGACAAAAAAGAAGTATTAGAATTATGCTTTGAAGAAGTGTATTCAAGACCAAATAGTGAAGAGAGAGTTTTACTTAAAAAGACATTATTTGATTTTATTGAAAATATACCACTATGGAAATATAAAGGTAATACCATAAAACAAATAGAAAGAAAAAATGTAAAAAATGATATTAAAGTTGGAAGAAATGATTTATGTCCATGTGGTAGTGGTAAAAAGTATAAAAAGTGTTGTGGTAGTAATGATAAAATAATTAAATTTAAAAAGTAAAAAATATAATTGTGCATTTTTTTGCACAGTTATATTTTTTTCCCTATAGTTTCGCCCATTTGTATTTTACATTCAAAACCTAGGCTAGTTTGTTTTAGAATATCATCATCAATTTTGATAGTATTCTTTTTGAAAAATAAAATAGTTGTTGAGCCACCAAATTTAAAATACCCTTTTTCTTGACCTTTCTTGACCTTTACTTCTGGTATATAAGTTTGAATAATACTTCCTACACAAGTTGCACCAACTTCAACATAAATTACATCTCCAAAGTTATCAGATTTAAAAATGGACCATTCTCTTTTATTTTGGCAATATAGCTTTGGAATTCTCTCTAGTGCAGTTGGGTTAACTGAATAATAGTTTCCATCAATAAATTTACTTTTTTTAGCAACACCAGAATCAATAAAGTGAAATCTATGATAATCAGTTGGACAAAGCCTTAAAACTAAACAAGTTCCTCCGTTATATTCTTTAGCTATATCATCATCACAAAGTAGTTCAGAAAGGCTATAAGTAAGATGTTTAACCTGAATAAGGTCATCCATATTTATATTTTCATATGCAAAAAGCCTTCCATCCCCAGGAGATATAAGCTTTGAAGGGTTCATATCTATTTCTCTTGCTTCTGGTTTAAGTTTTCTTGAAAAAAAATCATTAAAAGAAGTAAATTCATTTTCTGATTTTATGCATTCTTGCATATTTATTTCATAATCTTTAATAAAGCTAGGAATTTTCCTTTTGCTTAAAGTCCTATTACAATAAAATCCATAAATGCTAGAGATAATTTTACGTTTTACAATAAGTTCTGTGATATTTTTTCCTAGTGGTGATTCGTAGCACCATTTAATATATTTATCTCCAAAAACTTTTTCTTCTTCATAAGATTTAGTTTTTCTATTAAAAATTTGTATCATTTTTATCCTCGCAATTAAATAAAATTAATATATTCATTATATCAAAATATAATAAAAAGTGTTAATTATTACTTTGCTTTTTCAATAGACGGCCTCTAAATCAGTACAAAATAATATATTAAAATTCTTCTAACTAAAGGAAATTCATAAACTTATTTCTTTTATTAAACTTAACAAGTTATTCACAATTTAGTAAATGATATAACATTATATAAAAAAATAATGTTGAATTTTAAAAAAAATCGGGTTACAATAGTTTAAGAAAGATATTGATAATTTCTTAACAAATGTTAAAAATATAGAAAATTCAATGATTTAGCGGATTAAAATGGTGAAAAATTACTAATAGCTTAGGGAGGAAACAATAGTATGATTAATATAACCATAAACGAAAATGAGTACCAAGTTGCAGAAGGTTCTACTATATTAGAAGCAATAAGAAGTAATGGTATGGATATTACTACATTATGTTATTTAAAAGAATGCTTGAATGTTGGTAAATGTGGTGTTTGTGCAGTTGAAGTTGAAGGAAAAAATAATTTAGTGCTTGCATGTTTAACTAAAGTTGAAGAGGGTATGGTTATAAAAACTGATACAGAAAAAGTACAAGAAAGAGTAAAAACAAGAGTATCAGCATTGTTAAATAAACATGAATTTAAATGTGGTGCATGTTCAAGAAGAGAAAATTGTGAATTATTAAAGTTAGTTATAAAGACAAAGGCAAAGGCAGCAACTCCTTTTGTTGTTCCTGATAAGACAGAATATATAGATAACAGAAGTAAATCTATAATGATAGATAGATCAAAATGTGTACTTTGTGGAAGATGTGTAGCTGCTTGTTCAAGCAAGACTGGTACAAATTCACTAAAAATAGCTAATGTAGATGGAAAGAGAATTGTTACAACTGGTTGTGACGAATGGTTAGATAATACAAATTGTTTACTTTGTGGACAATGTGTTGCTGCATGTCCAGTAGCAGCATTACAAGAAGTTCCTCATATAGATAGAGTAAAAGCTGCTTTAGCAGACCCAGAAAAGCATGTTATAGTTGCTATGGCACCAGCTGTTAGAACATCTATGGGTGAATTATTTAAAATGGGTTATGGAGTAGATGTAACAGGAAAGATATATACAGCATTAAGACAATTAGGATTTGATAAAATATTTGATATAAACTTTGGTGCAGATATGACTATTATGGAAGAAGCTACAGAACTTCTTGAAAGAATTAAGAATAATGGTCCATTCCCAATGTTTACTTCATGCTGTCCAGGCTGGGTAAGACAAGCAGAAAACTATTATCCTCAATTATTAGAAAATTTATCATCTGCTAAATCACCACAACAAATATTTGGTTCAGCAACAAAGACTTATTATCCAGAAATATCAGGAATAGATCCAAAAAATGTATTTACTGTAACAGTAATGCCTTGTACAGCTAAGAAATATGAAGCAGATAGACCTGAAATGGAACTTGATGGAATCAGAGAAATTGATGCTACAATAACTACAAGAGAATTAGCAAAACTTATAAAAGATGCTAAGATAAACTTTGCTCAATTAGAAGATGGCGAAGCTGACCCAGCAATGGGAGAATATACAGGTGCTGGAACTATATTTGGAGCAACTGGTGGAGTTATGGAAGCAGCTATAAGAAGTGCTAAGGAATTTGCAGAAAAGAAAGAATTAGAAAATGTTGATTATGTAGAAGTAAGAGGATTAAAAGGTGTTAAGGAAGCTACTATTGAAATAGCAGGAAATGAATATAATGTAGCTGTAATTAATGGTTCAAAAAATTTAGCTGAATTTATTAATAGTGGAAAAATAGACGAAAAGCAATATCACTTTATTGAAGTAATGGCATGCCCTGGTGGATGTGTAAATGGTGGTGGACAACCTCATGTAAACAATCTTGAAATAGAAAGAAATGATATAAAGACAGTTAGAGCATCAGTTCTTTATAATCAAGATAAAAACTTAGAAAAGAGAAAATCTCATGAAAATACTGCAATAAAGAAAATGTATGAAACTTATATGGGTGAACCAGGAAAAGGACTTGCTCATAAGTTACTTCACAGAAAATATACAAAGTAGTTTATAATATTTTAAGGGGCTGCTATTTACAGTAGCCCCTTAATTTTTAAGAAAGGATGAAGTGTAATGAAGATATTAGCAAGTGATTTAGATGGAACATTAGTAGTGAATAATAAAATATCAAAAGAAGATATAGAAGCTATACATAAGCTAAAAGAAAATGGAGGAAAGTTTGTTATTTCTACAGGAAGAACTCCCAATGGAGTAAAAAACTTAATAGATAATTATCCATTAGAATATGATTATTTATCTCTTTGCAATGGTGGTCTTATAATTGATAAAAATGATAAGATAGTATGGGATAAATGGATTCCTAATAAAGTATATAAATCAATTTTAGAGGATTATTATAATAATGAAGATGTAATAATAAGTTGTGATAATTCTAAAGAAATAAGAGTAGTGTGGAAAAATCAAACAAAATCTGAAGAAACGCTTGGATACCTTTCTATTCCTTTTAAAAGAATAGAAAGAGAAGAAATGGAAAAGAAAACTGATGATTATAGAATGTTAAGTTTATTTACTTTTAGCAATGACTATGAATGGGCAGAAAAAGCTAAAAACGAAATAATGGATAAGTATGGAGAATATGTTGAAGCATATAGAAATCAATTTTTTATAGATGTTGTTCCTAAGGGATGTTCAAAGGGAAATGCTTTATTGAAGATATTAGAACTTGAAGGAGAAGATAAAGAAAATCTTTATACTATAGGAGATTCTTTTAATGATTTATCTATGCTTAAAATAACTCCAAATGGATATACATTTAACAGAGTAGAAGATGAATTGAAAAAACATGTGAATAATTTAACTGACAATGTTTATGAATTGATTGATATTATGCTAAAATAAAAATAGTTTTTTTACTTAATGTAGATAAAAATCAAAAAGGAGTTTTAAGATATGTCAAAAAGAAAACTTATAGCAATAATATCATTATCACTATCTTTAATTTTGTTTGGATGTGGTACAGAAACTACTACAAGTAAAAATAATAAAACAGAGAATAGTACAAGCACTATTTCAAGTAACAAAGATAACACTTCTACTGAAACAGCAAGCACTACAATTAAAAATGATGATGATAAAGAAGATGAGATTACTTCAAATGAAGATAATAAAACAGAAAGTAATTTAAACGAAAGCAATAACACAGAAACAAACTCAAGTAATGTAGATACAGAAGAAAATACTCAAAGTCAAAGCAATACTGAAGAAAGTTATTCTTTAAGTCAAGAAGAGCTAGAAAAAGCACAAGCTTACTTTAATAAAGTTGAAAATAATGGATTTTTATGTAGTGAATATAGTAATACAAAAGATATATCACTTATTCAGCTAATCTATAATGGAGCAGGTATAAGTGAAGAAATGACAGAACAAGAAAGAGCTGATTATAAAGAGGAAATTTATACTGACATTACTAAAATACCTAAAAAGGCATTAGAAGATTTAACAAAAAATAAATTAAACACTGAACTTACATCTATAAATGGATATGAAGAATTTGAGAAAAATTTCTATTCAGAAAAATATGATTGCTACTATCTTCAACATGGAGATACTAATTATGAAGCAGTTGAATTTGTAAGTGGAGAAAAAAATGATGATGGAACATATACATTTATTTATGATGGACATTCACATGTTACATACAAAGAAAGTCAATTTAAGCTAAATTGTTATGTAAATGATAATGTATATACTATAATATCAAACTTACCAATTAATTAGCTAAGTTAATAATTATGGAGTTGTTGCTTTAACAAATATTCACACAATATATAGCGTTTTTTATTATAAAATATACTACATATTGTAATTAGAATGTTTTGTGCAACAACTCCTATTTTTTTTAAATTTCTTATAAATATTATGCAATTATATCTTCAAATTTAGCATTAATAGCTTGTGCAACTTCTTTAGGATTTGCTTCTATTTGTAAGCCTATTTTACCTCCACTAAATATGATTTTATCCAAATTTTCAGCTGATTTATGAAAGAAGGTTTTATATAATTTTTTCATGGCTAAAGGAGAACAACCTCCTCTTATATAACCAGTATGCTTATTTATATCTTTAACATGAATCATTTCAACATTTTTTTCACCAGCAACCTTTGCAGCTTTTTTTAAATTCAATTCTTCAGCTACAGGAAGAACAAATACATAAAGCTCTTTTGAGTGTCCTTGAACAACTAAGGTTTTAAAAACCATGTTAACATCTTGATTAAGCTTATTTGCAACAGCAAATCCATCTATTTTACCATCTTTACAATCATATTCATGAGTAGAATAAGGAATTTTATTCTTATCTAAAAATCTCATAGCATTAGTTTTTTGCATATTTTTTCACCTCTAAAATATTTCTTAACTTAATTATGATAAACATCTATAAAAAGTCAATATTGAAATAAACCTAATTATTTAATATGTAATAAGAATAAATAGTTAATATATTTAAATTCTTAGTAAAAAAGTAATAAATAAAGTTAAATAAATTAATTTATATGTTATAATAGCACATAGCAATATTAAAAAAGTGAGGTAGAAATTATTGATAACTGTATCAAATGTTAGTTTAAGATTTGGTGGACGTAAATTATTCGAAGACGTAAATATTAAATTCACTCCAGGAAACTGTTATGGAGTTATAGGAGCAAATGGTGCTGGAAAAAGTACATTTTTAAAAATTCTTTCTGGAGAAGTTGAACCAAACACTGGAGAGGTTATATTAGCTCCAAATACAAGAATGTCTGTTTTAAAACAAGACCATTATCAATATGATGATTATCAAGTTTTAGACACAGTAATTATGGGTAATGAAATATTATACCAAATAATGAAAGAAAAAGATGCTTTATATGCAAAGCCAGACTTTAATGATGAAGATGGAATAAAAGCTTCAGAACTTGAAGCAGAATTTGCTGAGCTTAATGGATGGGAAGCAGAAGCAGAAGCTTCATCACTATTACAAGGGTTAGGAATAGGAACAGAAGAACATTATAAAAATGTTTCTGAATTAACTGGTTCTCAAAAGGTAAAAGTTCTTTTAGCACAAGCCTTATTTGGAAATCCAGGAGTTTTGGTTTTAGACGAACCTACAAACCACTTAGATTTAGATGCTGTTACATGGCTTGAAGACTTCTTATTAAATTTTGAAGGTACTGTTATAGTTGTATCCCATGATAGACACTTCTTAAATACAGTATGTACACAAATGGCTGATGTAGATTTTGGTAAAATTAAGCTTTATGTTGGTAACTATGATTTCTGGTATGAATCAAGCCAATTAGCTCTTCAAATGGCTAAGGACCAAAATAAAAAGAAAGAAGAAAAAATTAAAGAACTTCAAGACTTTATTGCAAGATTTAGTGCTAATGCTTCTAAATCTAAGCAAGCAACATCAAGAAAGAAATTACTTGATAAAATAACTTTAGAAGATATTCAACCATCAAGTAGAAGATATCCATTTGTAGGATTTAAGCCAGAAAGAGAAGTTGGAAATGATATACTAACAGTTAAAGATTTAAGTAAAACAATAGATGGAGTTAAGGTTTTAGATAATGTAAGCTTCTTAGTTAATAAAGGAGATAAAATTGCTCTTATAGGTAATGAAATAGCTGTTACAACATTATTTAAAATATTAAACAATGAATTAGAAGCTGATTCAGGAGAATTTAAGTGGGGGATAACAATAAAAACTGCATACTTCCCAAAGGATAACTCAGAATATTTTAATGACTGTCATCTTTCATTAGTAGATTGGTTAAGACAATACTCTGATGAAAAGGCTGAAAGCTATATAAGAGGATTCCTTGGCAGAATGTTATTTTCAGGAGAAGAAGCATTAAAAGAAGCTAGTGTATTATCAGGAGGAGAAAAAGTTAGATGTATGCTAGCTAAGATGATGCTTTCAAATGCAAATGTTCTTATGCTAGACCAACCTACAAACCATCTTGACCTAGAATCAATAACAGCTGTAAATAATGGACTAAAGGACTATAATAGCAACATATTATTTGCATCACATGACCATGAGTTCATTCAAACTATAGCAAATAGAATAATAGACATTAAAGATGATGGAACTATAGTTGATAGAACAATGACATTTGATGAGTACTTAGAATTTGCTAAAAATAATAAATAG
>JALFQD010000137.1 GCA_022785265.1 Clostridium sp.
CTCTAGTGAATTTAAAAAGAAAAATAAAATTTTAACTACTTACTCTATTGATTATGAAGATAATGATAAATATTTTAAATCATCTTTATTTCAACCTACTTCAGATGAGTATTGGGCAGAAGAAATGGCAAAATTTATAGGTTCAAATCATAAAACTATAACCTTAAATCATAAAAATTTAGCTTATGCCTTATATGATGCAACAGAAGCTAATGACCTTCCTCAAATGGCAGATGTAGATTCTTCTTTATTTTTATTTTGCAAAGAGGTTAGAAAGGATTTTGTAATTGCTTTATCTGGAGAATGTGCTGATGAGCTTTTTGCAGGTTATCCATGGTTTACTCGTGATGAATTAAAATATGCAAATACCTTTCCTTGGTCTAGGTTTATTAATGATAGGTTATCTATTTTAAATGATGGAATAAAAAATTTAGAAATAGAAGAAATGTCTCAAGCTATGTATAATGATACCCTGAAAAAAGTTCCACATTTACCAGATGAGGATAAAGAAGATTTTAGAATGAGAGAGTTGTTTTATTTAAATATAAAATGGTTTATGATTACTTTACTAAATCGTAAAGATAGAATGAGCATGAGAAATAGCTTAGAGGTAAGAGTACCTTTTGCAGATATACGCCTAGCACAATATGCCTTTAATATTCCTACCAAAATTAAACTTTTAAATGGAAGAGAAAAGGGACTTCTTAGAAAAGCTCTTGAAGGAATACTTCCTAGAGATATAATTTATAGAAAAAAGAGTCCTTATCCTAAAACTCATAATCCTATTTATACTGAAATAGTATGTTCAATTATGAAAAATATATTAAATAACAAAACTTCTCCTATTCTTACTCTTATTGATAAGGAAAAGGTTAAAGCTATTGTTGATAGTAAGGGAAAATACTATAAAGTTCCATGGTATGGACAACTTATGACAGGACCTCAGCTTATAGCTTATTTAATTCAAATAAACTATTGGCTTGAAAAATATAATTTAGATATTGAAATTTAATTAATGAGCTGTTTCATTAATAAATAGTTACACTATATAAAATAATTAATTATATAAGATATGATATATAGTGTGACTATTTCTGCAACAGCTCATAGCTTTTAATTATCTGAAATAATTTTGTTATTATAAGAATAAACATTATATTCTTTCCAAATTGTTTCTAGATTATTAAATGTATTTGATATATTACTTTTTTCCCTCATTCCAATGGCTATTATTAAAGCATTTATTACAGAAAGAGGAGCTACTAAAGAATCTACAAAAGATGCCATATTACTTTGAGCAATTAAAGTATAATCTGCTTTTGCTGCTAAAGGTGATAAAAGGCTATCTGTTAAAGCAACAACCTCTGCTCCTTTACTTTTTGCAAAATCTAAAATATCTATAGTTTTTGCAGCATATCTAGGGAAACCTATTCCTATTACTAAATCCCCTTCTTTGATATTAATAACCTGCTCAAATATGTCTGAAATTCCATAGCTTACAATTCTTACATTTTTAAGAATTATGTTTAGATAAAAACCTAAAAATTCCGCTAATGCTGTAGAACTTCTAAGACCTATCACATATATTGTCTTTGCCTTATAAATAGAATTAACCACATTTTCAAAGATATCAGGATTAATTTTTTCTAATGTTGCTCTTATGTTTTCTGTATCTGCTTTAAGCACTCCTTTAAGTGCATCTCCATCAGATACAAAATCATTAGACAATTCTAATCTTTGAACTGTTGTAAGCTTATTTTTAATTAATTCTTGAAGAGCCTTTTGAAGCTTTGGATATCCTGAAAAGTTTAACTCATTTGCAAATCTTACTACTGTAGATTCTGATACCCCTACAGCTACTCCAAGCTTAGCAGCAGTCATAAAAGCTGCTTTATCATAATTGTTTAGTATATATTCAGCTATAAGCTTTTGTCCTTTACTAAGCTTTGAAAATCTTTCTTGAATAAGCTTCATTAAGTCTTTATTATCATTTTCCATATTATCATCCTACCCAAAAAATTTTTTAATTACGATGCTTTTTATTTTACCACCAAAAAAAGACATATTCAATAAATATCCTTTTAAAACTACTTTTTTTCAACAACTACAAGCTTTGGAGCATTATTTCTATTTAAAAACGAATGAACCATAACTCCATATTCATTTTTAGGAAGATTCTTTAAATACTCTAAAATAGAACTTTCTTCTTTTTTCCCTTCACTATGACCTGTATATATACACAATGTCATAATTCCTTCATGCTTAAGTAAATCTAACCCGTCTTTTATACTTTTTAATGAAGTTTCATGTAAAGTTGTAATATTTTTATCTCCTCCAGGAAGGAATCCAAAATTATACATAATACAATCAACACCTTCTTTAATATATTCTTTGAAAAGATGGTGAGAAGCATTTATTACATTAACATTTTCTCTGTTTTTTCTTTCATAATTTAAACATGCTTCTTTTTGAATATCAAAAGCATATACTCTTTTAAAATTTTCTGATAAAAAATCTGTATCATGCCCATTTCCAAGAGTTCCATCTATTGCTACTTCCTTATTTTCTAAATAATTTTTTATTATATTTTGAGAAATTGTACTTATATCTCCAACATACTTATACATTTTTTCACCACCTATATTGCTATACTCTAAAAATTTCTATATATGGCACACTTATAAACTATTTATATAATTAAGTTCTTTCTTTGTAAGACTTCTATATTCTCCTCTTTTTAAATCTCCTAGTTTTATTTCTCCAATAGAAACTCTCTTTAAAGCTAAAACGTTATGATTTAAGGCAGAACACATTTTTCTTATTTGCCTATTTTTTCCTTCATGTATTCCTATTTCTACTGTAGTCTTGTCATCTTGAAATTTTAATACCTTAATTTTAGCTGGTGATGTAATATATCCTCCTATGTCCACACCTTGTTTAAATTTTTCAAGCTCATTCTTTTTAAACTCACCCTTTACAACAGCTATATATTTTTTTGTTATTTCTACCCTTGGATGAATTATTTTATTATATATCTCTCCATCATTTGTTAAAAGAAGAAGTCCTGAGCTATCATAATCAAGTCTTCCTATAGGATATATTCTTTCACTTACCTTTACTATATCTAAAATGGTCTTTCTATTTTTTTCATCCTTTAATGAAGTTATATATCCTTCTGGTTTATTTAACATTATATAAACTTTTTTTTCTTCTGGTTTTATCACTTTTCCATCATACTCAACCCTATCTTTACTTCTATCAACCTTTATTCCAAGTTCTGTTACAATAACTCCATTAACCTTAACTTTGCCTAATTGTATAAGTTCTTCACATTTTCTTCTAGAAGCTATCCCACAACTTGCCATAAATTTTTGTAATCTTTCTTCCACAATTTCGCCACCTTTCTATCTTAATTGATTATAACTTTAGCAAAGAAAAATAACAACTTAATTTGAAGTTATTTTTATGTTTTGATATAATATAAAAAAGTTTTAATTATTATTTTGCTTTTTCCGTCGACAAGTTCCAAGTCAACGCAAAATAATAATTAAAACTTTCTCACTAAATGAAAGGAAATTCTTAAACTTGTTTCTTTTATTAAGCTTTATTATTAACTTAACAAGTTGTTCACAATTTTCAAAATATATAATTTCCTATAAAATTAAAAGATTATTTATAGATAATCATTATTGATAAAAAATATATTTGAGGTGTATTATGGATAAATTATTATTTGGAATTTCAGGTCTTCCTTTAGGAAAAGAAGGAGATAAATTTAATTATGCAACTGGAATAGAATATTTATATAATATAGGACTAGATGCTATGGAGCTTCCTTTTGTAAGGTCTGTAAATGTTACTGATAAAAATCGTGATTCTATATTAAAAGCTAAAGAAAAATGTAATTTCTATCTTTCTGCACATGGCTCTTATTATATTAACTTAAATGCTGTAGAGGAAGAGAAAAAAGAAAAGTCATTAGAAAGAATTATAAATGGAGCTGAAGCCTTGAATTCTGTTAATGGAAGAAGTCTTATATTTCATCCTGGTTTTTATTTAAAATCCTCAAAAAAAGAAACTATTTTAGAAATAAAGAAAAACCTAAAAAAGCTTCCTTACTTTGGCGTAGATTATAGATTAGAAACCACAGGAAAAGGCTCTCAATTTGGAGATATTGATGAGCTTATAGAAATATGTAGTGAAATAAATACCTGTAAACTATGTATAGATTTTTCTCACATTCATGCAAGAAATAATGGTTCCTTAAAAAGCTATGAGGACTTTGCTGAAATACTAAATAAAGTGCGTTCAGGCTTAGGACAGGAAGCTTTAGATGATTTACATATTCATATTTCTGGAATTGATTATTCTCCTAAGGGTGAAAAAAAACACCTTCCATTAAAGGAAAGTGATTTTAATTATGAAGCATGTTTAAAAGCGTTTATAGATTTTAATGTTAAAGGTTGTGTAATTTGTGAAAGTCCAATTCTTGAAAATGATGCTTTACTTTTAAAGAATACTTATTTGTCTCTTAAAAACAACTAGGCACCAAATTGGTGCCTCTTTTAAATTATTGTTAACTTGGAGATTACTTGTTATTACCAGAAGAAACCTGGGCCAAATCCTCCCCAGCCCCAGCCTCCCCAGCCGAAACCAAATAATAAAATTATCCAAATCCAAGCCCATGAGCCATTACCAAATCCACCACAATTACCAAATCCTCCGCAGTTACCGAATCCACCACAACAATTTCTACAATTATTGCAGTTGCAAGAATTATTACAACATCTATTCCTACATCTACAGCAACATCTTGACATAGTTGACCAACTCCTATTCTTTAGATTAGTATATAATATTCTAAAGAATTAAGATTTGTTCTATATTATTTGCTCTATGAGTTTATTAAATCTTTCTACTAAAAATTTTGATATTAATAGTATAGCTATACTTATTATCATAAAAAGCACTATACCCTCTAGTAAACTAAAAGGAGATGGAGTTATCCCTGTATAATATGGATTTTCATAATAAAATTTTTCATAATAAAATTTGTTCATACAGCTACCAATAATAATAGTAAATATAAAATTTACAATACTTAAAGAAGTTATCCATAAAAATATTTTTTTTACAATTATGAAATTAAAAAATTTATTAATATTGTTTATTGTAAATTTCTTATTAATTTTATCTATAAAAATAAATCCCAATACTATTATTAAAGATAGTACTAAATAAATTATTATTTTTTCTATTAAAGAAAGGCTTAAAATTCCAATTGTTAAATATCTTATGCTCTCACTAATCTTACTTAAAATAATATTTATACTATAATTACTAAATATATAAACCCCTAAAAGCTCCAAAATAGATAATATACATAAAAAATCAATTACAATAGTAAAAGGAAATATCATCATTGATATAATTGTAAAAACGGTATTTGAAAAAATCATATCCATAAACTCAAGATAAATAATAAATAAAAATCCTATATAAAATAACCTTAAAGTGTCATTTACAAGAGTACTGATATACATAGATGATATTGACAACAGCTCTCTTTGGTTATAGTAAAGGCAAATATTTACATATAAAAATATAAATACAAATATAATTAAAGATAATAATAAAAATAATATCTCATTTTGCTTTATTTCTTTTCTTGTAAAAGGAGAGGAATTTAAAAATGTTAAATTATTTCTTTTATTAAATCCTGTTATAAAAATATAAATTACAAATAAAGCAACACATATAATAAATAAATATAAGATTCCTCTAGGTTCCATTTTATTTGAATATAATGAACTTATATTTATTTTTAAAATAGAAAACATACTTTGTGTTTCTCCATAAGTTACAATAAAAAAAATGATAACTCCAAACAATATTGGCCATTTTCCAGTATATAAATATTGATAAAATAATGCCTTATTATATAATTTCTTCATCTATACTCCCCTCTTCTAATCTATAAATAAATATATCTTCTAAATTTAGGTCAATTTCTTCTATAAAAAGAGGTTCAAACTTTTTAAGCTCATCTATAAATTTTTCACTATAATCGTCAGTTATTATGGTAAATACTCTTCCTACCTTTGATAGCTTAAATATACCTTTTATTCCTTTAAGGTCCTCTTCATATACAGGCATATCAAAGGCTACTTGAATTTTTTTAATAGATTTTCTCATATTATCTAAACTACTTTCATAAGATACTCTTCCGTTATCAATAATTATAATATCATCACATACCTTTTCAAGCTCATTTAAATGATGAGAGCTTATTATAATTGTTATATTTCTTTCCTTAACTTCCTTTTTAAGAAGTTTTAAAAGTTTATTTTTTAATATAGGGTCAAGCCCAGAGGTTGGCTCATCTAAAATCATATATTCTCCACATTGTGCAAATGCAATCATAAGAGCTACCCTCATTTTATTTCCTTTAGAAAGCATATAAAATCTTTTTTTTATATTTACATTAAATATCTTATTCATATTATGAAATTTTTCTTCTTTAAAATCTTTATATGCCATTTTATAAAATTTTATAATATCCTTTATTGTAAAAGAAGTGAAAAAATTATTTTCATCAGCAACATATGCTATTTTTTCTTTTACCTTAGGATTATCATAAACTTCTTCTCCATCATATAAGATACTACCCTTATTATTTTTATATATTCCAACTAAAGATTTAATTAAAGTTGTCTTTCCTACTCCATTTGGTCCAATAACTCCATAAATCTTACCCTTGTCCATCTTTAAATTTATATTATGTAAAATCTCTTTCTCTTCTAATTCAACAGAAAGATTTTTTATTTCTATCATAAATCATCCTCCATGTATCTTTTCTATTGATTTTCTTCTCCTAAATCGTTAATCATAAAATAATCTATTACCCAGCCTTCTCCTTCATCAATAAATACTAAACTTATTTCTCCTTTATTATAAGTATTATCATGAATATATGTTCCTTCAAAATCATATATTCTAGCTTCAATTTTGTCATATACTTTATACCCATCTAAATTTTTTTTACATAATCTTAAATATTCATTAATAACTTGCTTTTGTGCATTTTCTGTATTTTTTTCTTCATTATATTTAAGATTAATTCTTGAATATTCTAAGTTATTACCACATATCCTTTTTCTTTTAGATAAACATTCTGAAAATATATTATTTGTTACATATATTCCAGATTTATCTATGACATTTAATGAATTATTATTTAATATTTCTATAATTTCATCTATAGAATTAAAGGTTATCTTTTTTTCATAAGCCTTTCCTACAGGTC
>JALFQD010000162.1 GCA_022785265.1 Clostridium sp.
TTAATTTATTATTTGAATCCTTTTTCTTATTTTCTAATCTTTCCTTTTGAGTTTGATAAGTTGATATTTGTCCATTAAATTCCTCAATTTGAGATGTTATTGTATCATTTTTATAAGTAAATAATACATCTCCAGCATTAACAGCTTGTCCATCTGTTACTGAAACAGTATCTACCTTTCCTTTTGAAGTATCTAAATAAATATTTTTATTTTCTATAGGCTCAATCATTCCATTAATATATATTTTTTGTGAAGAATCACCTACCATGGTAGTTTCTATACTACTACTCTTTACTTGACTATTGTCACTAGTTGCCTTAACTAAATATATTGCTACTGTTGATACTAAAATTATTGCTCCAATGACTACATATTTTAAATATTTTTTTTTCATTCTTTTACCCACCTTACAGTTATTTACTAACTTTATAAATATAACATTTTTTTAAATTTAATGCACTATATAAATGTTAATTTTTTCTTATCTTTTTATTAATATTTACTTTTCCCCTTCTACACACATTTTTTAACTACTCCTTTTTATTTTTTATTACAATTCTTATTATAAATAATAAGTTTTTAAAAACTATTAAGCAAATATAAAGAAAGTATAAAGAAAATATGTAATTATTACAAAAAATCAAACTAACTATATATTTCCTATAAAAATTGTATATATAATACATATACAATATATACTATTTATTGGGAGGTTGTCAATAAATTTCTTCCTTCTAGAATTATACTTAAGTTTTATTATTAACTTCACAAACTATCAAAAAAACCTAGCAAATGATATAATTTCTGATATTATAAAAATAGAATATACTTTTTAGGAATAATATGGTATAATATAAAAGATTAATTTTAGGGAGGTATATTTATGGAAATTAACAATCAAAAATTAGGTGGGGGAATAATGACAATATGCATACTTACATTAATAGGGTTTGTAATTACATTATTCAGTTCTATTACAATGCTTACTGGAAGAGATAAAATTGTTGAAAGCTATAAAACATTAGGACTTGATACATCTATTATTCCTTCTACTGGACAAACAGTTATAAGCCTTATTTTATCAATACTTATTGCATTATCAGTAATTCTTATTCTTATGAAAAAATCTATTGGAATATATGGATATTTTATTGCTGAAATTATTTCAATAATAGCAAGTATAATATTTGCTGGGTTTTCAATTTTAAATATTGTATTAAGCTTAATATTTCCTATACTTATGGCAATATTTATTTCAAAAAGAAAATCTGTTTTTGGACTATAAAAAGGGACTAACTATAAAAGCTATGAAAATTTTGGATAAAAACAAAAAGTTAAGTATTGGAATAATCATTTTAAATACCTTTATAATACTAGGTTCTATTCTTGGCATTCTTGGTGATTTAGGTACTATGTTTTTGGGAGAACTTGTTGTTGAAAGTTATGATGGAAAAGTTATTCAATCAACTGTAAGCAATGCTCAACTTATTATTGATATTATTTTAAGAATTATTTTTATAATATCAGCTATTTTGATATTAATGAAAAAATCATTAGGTATATATTCTTGTTTTGTAGCTATTATAATTTCAATAATAACATCAATTATATTTAATGGATTTTCAATTGCTGTTATTTTTTCATTAATAATACTACTACTTATAATAATATTTATTTTGAAAAAAAGATAACTTGATGGATTATAATTTCTTTGTAGTATAAAATATAAAAGAGGTCTGTAACTTAACGCAGACCTCTTTTATATAAAAATTACCAATATCCTAATATCTTAAGAAAATCCATTCTACTTACTAAATATCTCTTTAAATTTTTTTCAGGCTCTTGAAAAATAATATATTCTTCAGTGCTTAACTCTCTTATATCTTCACCATAATATGTAGGCTCTTTACTAAATTTTTGTTTTAAAAAATTCATTATGAAAGCATAAAGAATTCCTACTACAACAATATAACTTTCCATCAATTCACCTCCTTACATTTGTACTAATTTTATAATATCAAATATCTACCAAAATTTAAATAAAAATTTCTCATTTTTACCATTTTATATTAATTTAAAACTTTGTTATTCAAAAAGAGGTTTGTCTTTTATAAACAAACCTCTTTCAGTCAATAATAACTTATATTAAACAAATACTTATAAATATTTTCTTTTCTTCTTACTAATACTTAATAATAAATATTACTCTAAAGCATCTTTTACTGCATTAATAATACCATTTGAACTATAAGTTGCTCCACTTATAACATCAACATCTGTATTTTGTTCATCAATAATTTTTTGAATTATTCCTTCAGAATCTTTGTTTAAAAAAGCCTTATCATCTGAAGAATTTATAATATTAATTTCTGTTATTTTTCCATCCTTAACTAAGACTTCCACTTCAATATTTCCCCTAAATCCTTCTGCATTTCCTATAAAAGTTCCATCTTCTAATGTATTATTTGATATATTTTCATTAGGCTCTATTTCCTTATTATTAAAATAAAAAATTGAACCACAGATTGATAAAAACATTATAACTCCTACTACTATAATGGAATTTAAATAAACTTTTGATAACTTCTTTTTAGTAAATGCCTTTCTTATGCGAATAACAGCATAGCTTAAAAATATTATGCTATATAAAATCACATTTAAAATATACATTACATTTCCATTAAAAGCAGATGGCATCATAAGTAACATTACATGAACATAAACAAGACCATAAAATAAATATGCTGTCCTTTGAAATTTCTTCCACTTTCTTGGTTGAATTTTTTTTCTTACCTTTGGAAAAGATGTAATCATTAATGGAAGCATAATTAAAATAGATACTAAACTTACTATTGCAGCTAATAAAACATTCCCCCTAATACTTCCTGGGTTTGTAAATAGTTTTACAAAGTATGTTTTTCCATAAATTGTATTATGTCCTAAGGTAAGAATACTTGCTATAATTGATAGTTCTGCTCTTATTGGCATTAACATTTTTATTAATTTACTTCCATTTTTTAAAGCACCTGTATACATTACAACTATAAATAAAGCTGTTGAAAATGCACTTCTTGTAAATATAGATAATACACCTCTATTAAGCCATAATGGAAAATTAGAACTTATACCTGTATATTCAGCTATAATTAGTATTATTGATATTAACCCTGCTATTATATAGCAAAGATTAGCATTTTTTTTAATAAAATCATGTCCAATTCCTATTAGTAAAAAAGTAATTATAATGGAAATTAAAAGTGTCATTAAATTATGTCCTCCTAGTTAGTCATTATTTATTTTAATAAACTTCCTATCTTCTTTCTAAAGCCAATTACCATTGCTGAAGCTAAAGATAAAATTGAAAGTATAGCTACTTCATTTGCATCTGAAGTTTTTGTAGTAGTTCCTCCATTTGTTGTGTTTGAAGAACTTCCATTATTATTATAGTTCTATTATTTTTTATTGTAGCAGCTGTAAGGCTTTGCATATCCAATTTCTGACTCATCTATTGTTAAATCACTTACTTGTTCAAGTTTTGATAGGAAATTTGAAGATAATTCAGTTTCCTTTCCTATTTCTTTTAAAGCTAAAGCATTAATTAATGTATCATAATCTATAGATACTTGTACATCTTTAATAGCTGAAATAGTTATTCCTTCTTCTTCTTTTGTGGCTACTGGTATAAATGTTGCATTTTTAGGAAATGTATTTGGCTTATCTATGTTGCTTCCAGGGTAAAAACTATCATATCCTTCTTGTGTTAATCTTACAGTTGAAAGAACATTTTTACCAATAAGATTTAAATAATTTGGAGTTTTATTTGTACTTGATTTTGCTATATTATAAATTTTTTATAAAATTTTTATAAATCTTACTATTTAAATAATTTTTTTATAATCTTATTTTTTCTCACTAAATATTGCACAGCTATACCTGTAAAAGCTCCAGTAACTATTCCACTTATTAATAATACTGGAAAATACATTAATAAAGCTGAATTATGTACAAATACGCAAGCTGCTAATATTTGTCCTATGTTATGAAAAATAGCTCCTATTACACTTATAAGCCATATCATATCCTCTTTAAAAAATAATTTTTTAAAAGTACACATTGCTAAAAGGCATAAAATTCCTCCAGATAAACTATAAATAAAAGACATCATCTGCCCCGCAAATATACTGCCAAGAGTTATTCTCATAAAAGATAATAAAACTCCTTCTTTAAAACCCCATAAAAGAATAACCAATAAAGTTACTATGTTTGATAATCCAAGCTTTATCCCAGGTATAGGAGCAAGAGGTGGAAGGTATGATTCTATCATAAAAATAGTTAAAGCTATTGTTGTTAAAAGAGATAGTATTACCATCTTTTTTGTTTTACTTATTTTCTCTTCTTTAAAAAGTCTTTCCATCAATATCATCTTCACTTTCTTTAGTACTTTCAAATTTTATAATAAGTTTATTAGGAAGACATACTATTGGAAGAGATGAGTCTTTTATTTTCCCTGTATGTATACATATTTTGTCGCTACAACTTGCATGAATTATAGATACTCCATCTTGCTCAACTTTTATAGTATTACTTTCATCATTTTCTCCCTTTACTTCAAATTCATAGCTTTCTTTAACTTTACTTAAATCTATAGTTTTTATAACCTCATTATTTTTAATGACCTTAAGTATACCTGTTTTATTAGTTCCTTTATTAATTATTTTTAATGAAAATAATGATAAAATTACTATTAAAGCTAAAATTAGTACTGCTATGAAATTTTTTTTGTTTTTCATCTTCCACCTCAAACTTTATTAAGTTTTTTAATTATTTATAATTTCAAAAATATCATCATTTATGCCTGAAGTTTTTGTTATGTTTCCTTCATTATCAACAAATATTGCTTCAACTTCTTTAAGGCTTTCTATAAGACTTAACCCCTTATCTTTTCCTAATATATAAGTTGCAGTAGATAAAGCATCTGCATCTATGGAGTTTTTTGTTATAATTGTGGTACTTATAACTCCTTCTTCTGCTGGATATCCTGTATCAGGATTTAATATATGATGATACCTTACATTATCTTTAATAAAATATCTTTCATAATTTCCAGAGGTTACTACTGTTTTTTCTTCTACCTTTACAACTGCTAAAACATCTTCTATATTTAATGGATTTGTAATGCCTACCTTCCATTTTTCATTTTCATTTTTAGAGCCAATAGCCATTACATTACCACCTAAATTTAATATTCCTTTTTTTATTTTATATTTTTCACATATTATTCTTTTCATTTCATCAGCTGCATATCCCTTTGCAATGGCACCTAAATCTAATTTTATATCTTTATCTAAAAACCTTATTGTACTATTTTCTTTATTAATAACTACATTCTTATAATTCTTTTTTCCCTTTAATAAATCTATTTCTTCTTTTTCAGGAATCCTTTCATTTTCTGTTCCTATTCCCCATAAATCTATAAGCTTACCTATAGTTGGATCAAAAGCTCCTTCTGTTAAATTTGAATAATATAAAGCCTTTTCTATAACAAAATATAAATCCTCTGAAATTTTCACTTCTTTTTCATATGCATTTTCATTTACCTTAGTAAGTTCACTATCACTAAGCTTTGCAGACATAATATTTTCAATATTCTTAGCCCTTTTAAATGCTTCTTCTAATGCCTCTTTACTCTTTTCTCCATAAACTTTACCAATAATAACAGTTCCTAAAATTTCCTCAGTTTTTTCATATTCTGTATCTTTATCTAAACCTGATTTTTCATTTGAACATCCTACAAGAAAAAAAGAAAATATAAAAATCATAGGAAATATAATTAGCTTTATAAAATTTCTAATTCTTAGCTTTTGATAATGCTTCATTTACTCCTCCAATTATTCCATTTGAGCTATATGTTGCTCCACTTACAACATCTACACTAGTACTTTGAGATGCTATTATTCTATCTATAACACCCTTTGCTTCCCCTAGATATTCCTCATCTTCACTATTTTCTCCTAGTGAAATGCTTATTATTTTGTCTCCTGAAATAGTAACATTTACTTTTACTTTTCCATTCATACCTTCACCATAACCAGTATAAGTTCCATCTTTATAAATACTTTTTTGCACTTCAGTTTGCTCTGAATTTTTTTCTTCTGATACAGAAGGAGTGTTGTTTCCTACTTGAGAACTGCTACCATTATTTTCATTTTCTTCTGTATTGTTATTTGCTGTGTTATTATTCACTGTATTGTTTTCTGTTGAAACTTCATTATTAGAAGCTGTTTGTTGATTAGCATTACTTTCTACTGAAGTTTTATTTTCTTCATTTATTTTATTTTCTTTTGAAGAATCCTCTTCATTTTTAGCAGTTTCTGTTTCTTTTATCGTGGAAGTTTCCGCTGTTTTTGTACTTTTTTCAGCTGATACACTACTTGTTGCTACTGTTTTTGTTTCTTTTTTATTATCATCTTTTTTGCTATCACCACATGATATAATTATTGATGACATACATATTCCTAATATTATTGTTGTTATTAATTTTTTTTTCATAAAATCCTCCTTAAAAAAAACAGAATAAAAAGTAAAGGCTTCACTCTTTACTTTTTCACTCTGTTTATTCTTAAATTTATTTAAAGTTATGGAATGCACAGCTTAGGAGAAAATTCTTTTTTTATGCTTTCTACCAACTCAATGGCATTATTACTTCTTATGAAACTATTGATTGTATGTGCTTTTATAATATCATATTGTTTGAAGGTTTTTTCAGCTGCATAATAATTGTTATACACTTTCCAATAGCCACATAATAAACATTTTTTATTTGTGCATTCCATAAAGTCTTTAACATCTTCAATTGGTATTCCTAAAAATACTCCAAGTTCATGTGGACAATGATGTAACATATATCTAGCTTTTAATGTTTCTATATAACTTTTAACAGAAATCTCCTTAGGATATCCTATCCTCATTAAAAATTCTCTATTTTTTTCATTAGTAATATATTCTTTCATTACATTCTCACTATATACTAAAACTATTATAGAAGAATCTGCCTCTCTTAGTTCAACATATTCTAAATCAATCTCTTTAACAAAGTTTCTTCCATATCTCTTCCAGCTACTATATAAGCTTTTACTATCTTCACTAAAATTTAATATTGAAGCTGGTTTAACTCTAGCAATTACAGTTGAAGTATTATAAACTATAAAATTTTCAATATATTCTTTCTCTGGAAGCGAATTTAATTTTTCATAAAAAGCTAAATACATAATACTTATCCTCTCTTAATTAAAGTGCTGCTATCTTTTTACCAAATTCTAAACATCTTTCATCATTATCTTCTGGAGCTTCATTTATTGTTAAACAATCTAAAGTTATAACTGCTCCATATCCATTCATCCTTTCTTCCCAATTTTCCATCCATTCTCCAGTTCCCCATCCATAAGAACCAAATAATGCTACTTTCTTTCCTGAGTACTTTTCGGCTGTTTCTTCTATAAATGGTTCAAATTCACATTCTTCTAACACTTCTGACCCCATAGCAGGACATCCTAAAACTATTACTTCTTCATTATCAAAAATATCATTTGAAGCATTTGAAACATTTATAACTTCAGCTCTCTTTCCCCCTTCTTCTATTCCCTTTGCAATTAATTCTGCCATTTTTTCTGTATTTCCTGTTCCTGACCAATATACTATTTTCATTGTTTTCTCTCCTTTATTGAAATATTTATTCAATTGATAACTTTTTTTAATTACATATTTACTATATCATGCTTTCTTTTTATTTTATTAATTTTATTTACATATTTTTTTTAATTTTTTTACCTAAAAAAATCACGTTATATCAAAATATAACGTGATTTTCTATAATAAAAAATACTTCAAATAAAATTTTACTTTTCTAATAATTTATCACTTCAATTTTCTCTAAAATTTCTCCAAATAAATTATTAAATCTATATTGATTTGTATCACTATTTTCATTTAAATGAAGTTCTATGCTTTTTATATCCTTTGATGGATTAGCACTTTTGAAAAGTTCACAAAAAGCTTTAGCATTTGCTACAACATTTACTGGATTTTCTCCTTCAAAATTCATATCCATAGTTATAGCTATATTGCCTTCTTTAGAACTTATTTTTCCTTCAGTGTAATCATTAATAAATTCTGATTTTTCTATAGCTGGAACTCTTTCAAATGTTCCTATGGTTGCCTTATTTTCATTAAAATCTATCTTTACATCTTTTAATAATCCTTCTGTGTAAAAGCTTTGAAGCTTTTGTGCATATTGTTCACCAGAAAAAACTTGAAATGAAATAAGTTCTTCTCCATATTGCTTTCCATAAGAGTATACTTCCTTTATAAAATTTTTAAAGTCTTCTTCATCTAAAGATTCTTCTGAAATTACAAGTATAAAGTTGTTTTCTTCTTGATTTAAAATTTTATATCCTGATTTTGAGGCAAGATTTTTAATTTTATTTTCTTCTTCTGTACTTGTTTCAATGTTGGTTGCTACTTTTTTTCTGTTTAATATAGAAGGTACAATACACCCTAATGCTACAAACAAGATAATTATTATAACAACTATTATTTTTCTGTTTTTCTTTATTTTCTCTAACATAA
>JALFQD010000165.1 GCA_022785265.1 Clostridium sp.
ACTATTTCAACTTGTACTGGTTTTTTTCCTATGATTCCGTCTGCTATAAAGTTAGCACAAACTATACCTTGGATTTTAGGTATCTTTGAGTATATTTACTCACATTTGAATATGTTTTTAACAACTATTTATCATCTCCTTTAATATTTTTTTAACTTTGTGGTCTCTTTTTAACTTTAAAAAGTCTAAATATTGCCATGCAAATAATATCTCGTTCCACCTTATGTTATGTTATTAGGTATAAATATATTCTTTTTATCCTATAATTTTAAAGTTTGTTGGCTCTTACCTATTAACTCACTAAATCTCCAATAGAATAATGTTTCATATAATTCACCATCTGTAATATATTATACAAGAAATCTATTTAAAAAAATATATTTTATTAAGTTTTATTAAGTTTTAGTAAATTTATTGCAACAGGTCAAAGCCTCCAATAATAATATATTTCTCTTTTATATTAATTTTATTGATTTGCACTATAGTTTGGTGCTTCCTTAGTTATGTTTACATCATGTGGATGACTTTCTCTAAGTCCTGCTGATGTTTGAATTACAAATCTTGCTTTTTCGAATAATTCATCTAATGTTCTTGAACCACAGTATCCCATACCTGATCTTATTCCACCAACAAGTTGGTAAATTGTATCTGCAACTGCTCCCTTATATGCTTTTCTTCCTTCAACACCTTCTGGTACAAGCTTTTTAGCATCTTCTTGGAAGTATCTATCTTTAGAACCACAAGCCATAGCTGCTAAAGAACCCATTCCTCTATAAACCTTATAGCTTCTTCCTTGATATATTTCTAATTCTCCTGGTGCTTCTTCACATCCTGCAAATAATGAACCCATCATTGCAACGCTTGCTCCAGCTGCTAATGCTTTAACTATGTCTCCTGAATATTTAAGTCCTCCATCTGCAATTACTGGAATTCCATATTTTCTTCCAACTTCTGCACAGTCCATAACTGCTGTTAATTGAGGAACTCCAACACCTGCAACAACTCTTGTTGTACATATTGAACCAGGTCCTATACCTACCTTTACACAGTCCGCTCCTGCTTTTATTAAGTCCTCAGTTGCTCCTGCATCTGCAACATTACCTGCTATAACTTGAAGGTCTGGAAAAGCTGCTTTTAACTTTCTAACTGCACTCATAACACCTTCAGAATGTCCATGTGCACTATCTAAAACAACAACATCAACTTTAGCTTCAACTAAAGCTTTAGCTCTGTCTAACATATCATTAGTTATTCCGATTGCTGCACCACAAAGTAATCTTCCCTTAGAGTCCTTTGCTGCATTTGGATATGCCTTAGTTTTTTCTATATCCTTTATTGTTATAAGTCCTTTTAAGTATCCGTCCTTATCTACTAAAGGTAACTTTTCTATTTTATGTTTCTTTAATAATTCCTTAGCTTCTTCAACTGAAGTATTTTCAGGAGCTGTAACTAGGTTATCCTTTGTCATTACTTCGCTTATCTTCTTTGAATAATCTGTTTCAAAAGTAGTATCTCTGTTTGTTAATATACCAACTAATTTTCCTTCTACAGTTATTGGAACACCTGAGATTCTATATTGTGCCATTAAATCCTCAGCATCTTGTAGAGTATGATCTGGAGTTAAGAATATAGGGTCAGTTATAACACCATTTTCTTGTCTCTTAACCTTATCAACTTCTTTAGCTTGTTGTTCTATAGACATATTCTTATGTATAATTCCTATTCCACCTTCTCTAGCCATAGCAATTGCCATTTTAGATTCAGTAACAGTATCCATACCTGCACTCATTAAAGGAATGTTTAGCTCTATCTTTTTTGTAAGATGAGTTTTTAAACATACCTCTTTAGGTAATACATCAGATTTGTTTGGAACTAATAATACATCATCAAATGTATAAGCTTGTTTTAAAATTGTTGCCATTTGTTATCAATCTCCTTTTGAAAAATTTTATTCATTATGTATTATATATTGCAAATTATTTTGCAATAGTTTATTGAATTTTGAGTATAAAAAAAGCACATTAACTTTACATTAGTGAAGTTAATAAGCTTATAATATAAAATATTTAAGTATATTAATTCACCCATAGTCGGAAATTTACGGCTTCCGGTAGATACTCCCTGCCTTATTCAGAGGATATACGAGTTATTATTTGTCTTAAATTAAATTTATTATAATGTATAGATTTATTAAAGTCAATAAATTTGAATTATAAATCAGCAGTTTTTATTGTGTATACAATTTCATTTTATAAAAAATAAGATGGCTTTCTAATGACAAAAAAAGAAGAGACTTAAAACTTTTAAGCCTCTCCTTCATTAATATTTTAGTACATTCCATCCATTCCGCCTTGTGGTGGCATTGGTGATTCTTTTTGAGGAATTTCAGCTACAGCAGCTTCTGTTGTTAAGAATGTTGAAGCAACTGATGCTGCATTTTGAAGTGCAGATCTTGTAACCTTAGTTGGGTCAACAATTCCTGCCTTAATCATATTCTTATATTCACCATGTAAAGCATCGTATCCAACTCCTGCTTCACTATTTTTAACTTTTTCTATTATTACTGAACCTTCAAGTCCTGCATTAGCTGCAATTTGTCTCATTGGTTCTTCTAATGCTCTTACTATTATATTTATACCAACTTGTTCGTCAGCAACATTTGAAGTTACTTTCTTTACTTCATTTATTACATTTACATAAGCAGTTCCACCACCTGCAACTATACCTTCTTCAACAGCAGCCTTAGTTGCATTTAAAGCATCTTCAATTCTTAATTTTCTTTCCTTAAGTTCTGTTTCAGTAGCAGCTCCAACTCTTATTACTGCAACTCCACCAGCAAGCTTAGCTAATCTTTCTTGTAATTTTTCTTTGTCAAATTCAGAAGTAGTATCCTCTATTTGAGCTTTTATTAAGCTTACTCTATCTTTTATATCTTGAGAGTTTCCTTTTCCATTTACTATTGTTGTTGTTTCTTTAGTAACCTTAACGCTATCAGCTTGACCTAACATATCTAGTGTTGTTTCTTTTAAGTCTAAGCCAACTTCTTCTGATATAACTTGACCACCAGTTAATATAGCTATATCTTGAAGCATTTCCTTTCTTCTATCACCAAATCCTGGTGCTTTTACAGCAACACATGTAAATGTTCCTCTTAAC
Source organism: Clostridium sp. (assembly GCA_022785265.1). GTDB lineage: Bacteria > Bacillota > Clostridia > Clostridiales > Clostridiaceae > Clostridium. Next base: position 3,157 of record JALFQD010000165.1, read on the forward strand.
TTATTAACAACTAAAGTTTGAAGTGCTTCTCCTTCTACATCTTCAGCTATTATTAATAACTTCTTTCCACCTTGAACGATTTGTTCTAGTAATGGAAGTATTTCTTGTATGTTAGAAATCTTCTTATCTGTTATTAAGATATAAGGATTGTCTAAGTCTGCTACCATCTTTTCTAAATCAGTTGACATATAAGCTGAAACATATCCTCTATCAAATTGCATACCTTCAACTACATCTAGTTCAGTTCCCATTGATTTAGATTCTTCTATTGTGATAACACCTTCGTTTCCAACTTTGTCCATAGCATCTGCAATTAGCTTACCAATTTCTTCATCAGCTGCTGATACTGAAGCAACTCTTGCTATGTCTTCTTTTCCTTCAACTTGCTTTGAAATCTTCTTTATTTCTTCTACTGCTTTATCTACTGCAGTCTTGATACCACCTCTTATTAATATAGGATTAGCTCCTGCTGTAACATTTTTTAATCCTTCTCTTATAATAGCTTGTGCTAAAAGAGTAGCTGTAGTAGTACCATCACCAGCAACATCATTAGTTTTTGTTGCTACTTCTTTTACTAATTGAGCTCCCATATTTTCGTATGGATCTTCTAATTCAATTTCTCTTGCGATTGAAACACCATCGTTAGTTATTAAAGGTGTTCCAAACTTTTTATCTAAAATTACATTTCTTCCTTTAGGTCCTAAAGTAACCTTTACTGTATCTGCTAATTTATCTACGCCAACTTGCATAGCTCTTCTTGCATCTTCTCCAAATTTTAATGACTTTGCCATTTCTATCTCCTCCTATTTCCTACTTTTCTACTATTGCTAATATATCTTCTTGTTTTAATATTGTATATTCTTCTCCAGCAACCTTAACTTCAGTTCCTGCATATTTAGAATATAATACTTTATCTCCAACTTTTACTTCCATTTCAACTCTTTTTCCATCTACTACTGCTCCAGGTCCAACAGCTACAACTTCTGCTTCTTGAGGTCTTTCCTTAGCAGCACCTGTTAAAACTATTCCGCTTTTTGTAGTTTCTTCAGCTTCTAATTTTTTAATTACAACTCTTTCTCCAAGTGGTTTAATATTCATTATAAAACCCTCCTTAAATTTTTTTAATTTATATTCTTGTGTTATACTCTTTATTATTAGCACTCATTCTCGTTGAGTGCTAATATTATAATATCTTTTTACTCCACTTTATTCAAATATTAACACTTCTATTTTAAAGGTAAAATCAGTCGTTTTATTCCATTTTTCTAAATTATCTCTTCTATGCTTATTTTTTCTCTTTTATTTAAAATATTTTTTTTGCAACTTATCTTTTATTTTTATTTATTAATGACTTATTTATTGCATTTTCACTTGCTTAATGCCCTATTATAAATAATATTCATTTTGTTAAGTTATTATTCAAAAATTTTTTACTTAAAAATAAGGCTGTAAAAAAATCCACAGCCTTAAAACTTATTAATTATCAACACGTAGTTTATTTTCCCTAGCATAGTAAAAAAGATATTGTTGTGCAAAACCTGCAAAATCTTTAAATTTATCTCTTCCAAATATTCTTATTTTATTTAAAGAACCTTCTTCTGCATTATAAAAATGCATCATTGCTCTCTTTACCCACACATCAACTGGAAAGGCTGAAGTCTTTTCCATAGAAAACAACATTATGCAGTCTGCAACTTTAGCCCCTACTCCCTTAAAGTTTTGAAGAGCTTTATGACATTCATCTGCATCTAATGAGGCAATATATTCTAAATCATATTCATCTCCTTTTTGAGAAGCATTAACTTTACTTATAGTGTCTAATATGTATTTACTTCTAAATGAAGCTCCTGTTTCTTGTATTTCTTCTAAGGTAGCATCTTTTAACTGTGTTGGGGTTGGAAAAGCATAATATGTCTTTCCTTTATATTCAATAGCATTTCCCCACTTTTCACTTATTTTATTCACAGTTTTCTTTATTGAAGGAATATTATTTCTTGCAGATATTATAAAGCTTATTAAAAGTTCAAAAGGTTCTTGATTTAATATTCTTATTCCATATCCATATTCAACACTTTTACTAAGAATTTCATCTTTTGCTAATTCTTTTTTAACTTCATCATAATCTCTTTCTAAGTCAAAATATTTTTTCCATATGTTATTAAAATCTTCTTCATTTGAATTTAATATTCTTAGTTTATCATCTTCTTGAATGACTTCTATAACCTTTCTAAATGCCACTCCTATATAGTCATTTTCTTTAACTTTTTTCCATCTAAAACATTGTCCACATTCAACTACTTGCTTAATATTAAAATTTTTTAAATCTGTTATTATAACTTCATCATTTGAGAAATTTACTTTAAATTTGTTTTCCATTACTTCACCCACTTTGTAGAATATTTCTTTATTATTATATCATAAATGACATTGATTTATTAACATACTAACAAATTAACTAATAAAGAAAATAAATCTATTATTGAATTTAAAAAATCATATAATTTCTTAATAATGCAAAAAGGGACTGTCGCACCAAAAATTTTATAGTAATATATAGTATACTATCATTTTGATAAAACACTATATATTCTATTAATATTTCTTAATGCGACAGCCTCTTATATTTTACTTAAATTATTTATTTTGAAGATATTCATGTATTCCTGCAGCTGCTTTTTTACCAGCACCCATAGCAAGTATAACTGTTGCAGCACCTGTTACAGCATCTCCACCTGCAAATACTCCTTCCCTTGAAGAAGCTCCAGTTTCTTCTGTTGCAACAATACATCCTCTCTTGTTAACTTCAAGACCCTTTGTTGTAGAAGAAATTAATGGGTTTGGTGATGTTCCAAGAGACATGATTACTGTGTCAACATCCATAACAAATTCAGAACCTTCAACAGCAATAGGACTTCTTCTTCCTGAAGCATCTGGTTCTCCAAGTTCCATCTTAACACACTTCATTCCTTTAACCCATCCTTTTTCATCTTCAAGGATTTCTGTTGGGTTTGTTAATACATCAAAGATTACTCCTTCTTCTTTAGCGTGATGTACTTCTTCTGCTCTTGCTGGAAGTTCTTCTTCACCTCTTCTATAAACTATGTGAACTTCTGCACCTAATCTTAAAGCAGTTCTTGCTGCATCCATTGCAACATTTCCTCCCCCAACGACAGCAACCTTCTTTCCTGCCTTAATTGGTGTATCATAATCTTCTTTAAATGCTTTCATTAAGTTATTTCTTGTTAAGAATTCATTAGCTGAGAATACTCCATTTGCATCTTCACCCTTTATTCCCATAAATCTTGGAAGACCTGCACCTGAACCTATAAATACAGCCTCAAATCCTTCTTCATCAAATAATTCATCTATTGTAACTGTTCTTCCTATGATAACATTTGTTTCAATCTTTACTCCAAGCTTCTTAAGGTTTTCTACTTCACTCTTAACAACCTTTTCTTTTGGAAGTCTAAATTCTGGAATACCATAAACCAATACTCCACCTGCTTCATGTAATGCTTCAAATATTGTTACATCATAGCCAAGCTTTGCTAAATCTCCTGCACATGCAATACCAGCAGGACCACTTCCTATTACTGCAACCTTTTTACCATTCTTAGGAGCAGTTTGAGATAAATCTACATTATGTTCTCTTGACCAGTCTGCTACAAATCTTTCAAGCTTACCAATTGCAATAGCTTCTCCCTTTATTCCTAAAACACATTGTCCTTCACATTGCTTTTCTTGTGGACAAACTCTACCACAAACAGCTGGAAGTGCAGATGCTTCTGCTATAATCTTTGCTGCTTCTTCAAAGTTTCTATTTTTAACTTGTTCTATAAATCTTGGAATTGGCACACTTACAGGACATTTACCCATACATCTTGGGTTCTTACAATTTAAACATCTTGAAGCTTCTTTTACTGCCTCTTCTTCATTGTATCCTAAACATACTTCTTCAAAATTAGTTGCTCTTACCTTTGGGTCTTGTTCTCTTACAGGAACTCTTTTCATTCTATCTGCTTCCATCTTACTTGTCACCTCCGCAATGTCCACATCCACCGTGATGTGTATCTCCTTCTTCTGCTTTAAGCTTAGCTCTTCCTTCTTCTGTTTTATACATTGCTTGTCTTCTCATAGCTTGGTCAAAATCTATTAAATGTCCATCAAATTCTGGTCCATCAACACATGCAAATTTAACCTTACCACCTACAGTAACTCTACATGCACCACACATACCAGTTCCATCTACCATGATTGGATTCATACTTACTATTGTCTTTATGTTTAACTCTTTAGTTAAAAGACATACAAATTTCATCATTATCATAGGTCCTAT
>JALFQD010000187.1 GCA_022785265.1 Clostridium sp.
GCTCCAAGTCAGTACAAAATAATATATTCACTCTGCTCTAACTAAAGGAAAGGAAATTTCTAAACTTATTTTTCTTATTAAACTTTATCATTAAACTAACAATTTATTTGCAATTAAAAAAATTATGTAATTTCCTAATAAAAAAGGCACTAGATTTTTCACTAGTGCTATAGGCTTGCCACTGGAAATTTTCTGGACACTTAGGGTCTAAACAAATACTGCTATTATTTCTTTTCCATCATTATTGATTACTTCTTTCTTGTACTCTTTATCTTTATTAAAATTAAAAATTAATAAATAGCCTTTATCTTGTCCATTAATCTCAAGATAATCTGAAAGCTGCTTTAACCCTCTTTCATGATATTTCTCACCATGCCATATTTTTAACTCTATTATATATTTGTTAGTATTATATACTATAACTACATCTAATCTTTTTTCTTCTGATATTTGTACTTCTTTAAAAGCATAACCCACACCATTTATTGTTGGTTTTATAAATGCTAGAAAGAGTAATCTACCTTCCCTTTCCAAAAATACTTCATCTTTTTTACTATAGTTTTCTTTCATAAATTGCTGAAATCTTAGTAATATCTTTTCTACATTTAATCCATTTCCTTCAATAAAGTCACTTTTAAAATTATACTTTTCTAAAATGTTATTTGATAATTCTATTTTAGATGATAGATAATCATAAATATATTGTTCATATATCCTATTGCTTATAGATACCTTATTATCCTTCTTAGATAGAATTCCCAATATTACACCTAAATTTATTATAGGATTACTTAAATTAAAGCTTATAATCTTTCCATCAATAACTATACTCTCAATAAGATTTTGAAGTTTATTATTATTTTCTATATTTTTTACCAAATCATCAAATAGAGTATTATTCTCATCTAATAAAAGTTTTATTGCCCTAATCATATTTTCTTCATTCCAAGAAGCTCCTAAATCTTCATCTATTATTTGACATATTCTACTTACTAAAAATGGATATCCACTTGTATAAAAATATATGAATTCTGCTGCTTTTAAAGTATCAAATTTTAAATTTTTATCATTTTTATACTCTTTAAGCATACCTTCTATTCCTTCTCCTGAAAGACTCATATCTATATTAAAAGGAACTGCTATATTCCAAGGAGAATTATATTTTCTTTCCTCATCTGGTCTTAACTTAAGCTTTAAATTTCTTATATCATAAACTCCTGCCAAAATTACAGACTTAAATGTATAACCTTCACCTTCTTCTCTTTGAAGGTACTTGTTTCTAAGCATTCCAAGAAAACTTAAAAACAGTTGATTATTAGCACTTTTATCCACTTCATCTATTATAAGGATAGTTTCTTTATGTGATTCTTTTATAAACTTAGATATCATTCTTGAGAGTCTTGGAAAATCAAATACATCTTTGCTTAGATTTGTAAATTTTTCACTTAAACTTTCATCTAAATATTCTAGCTTTTCTTCAATTAAATCTATAAATACCCTTACAAATTTTTCTTCATCAGTAAAAGCAGTATCGCCAATTCCCTCAAAACTTATACTTATAACCAAATATTTTTTAGATAATTCTCTTTTTAAAGTAAATAAAGTTGTGGTTTTTCCATACTGTCTTGGTCTGTTTATTATAAAGTATTTTTCTTTTTCCACTAATTTTTTTATATCATCAAGCTTATTGCTTATATCAACCATATAATGCTTTTTAGGATTACAAAGACCTGTTGTGTTGAATTCCTTCATGATAAATTCTCCTTATTTTGTGTTTATCTTTTGTTTTATTATATATTATTATTTAATTATTGTAAAACAGATTAGTTTAAATTTTCTGAAAAAGGCAGAGTGAACATACTGGAAATTTACTGGGCACTTAGGGTCTAAACAAATACTGCTATTATTTCTTTTCCGTCATTGTTGATTACCTCTTTCTTGTACTCTTTATCTTTATTAAAGTTAAAAATTAATAAATAGCCTTTATTTTGTTCATTAATATCAAGATAATCTGCTAATTGCTGTAACCCTCTTTGATGATACTTCTCACCACGCCATATTTTTAGTTCTATTATATATTTGTTATTATTATATACTATAACTACATCTAATCTTTTTTCCTCTGAAATCTGTACTTCTTTAAAATCAAAACCCACTCCATTTATTATTGGCTTTATAAATGCTAAAAAAATTAATCTGCCTTGTCGTTCTATAAACTTTGAATCTTCAGAACTATATTGCTCTTTCATAAATTGTTGAAATCTTAATAATATCTTTTCTATATTTAATCCATTTCCTTCAATGAAATCTGACTTAATATTGTATCCTGCAACATTTTTAATCTTTAATTTTGTTATAAAATAATTATAAAGTCTTTGTTCTAAAAGTCTGTTAGATATTTTAACTTTTTCATCTTCTTGCTTAAAATATCCAAAAGTAACACCTAAATCTATTAGAGGATTATCAATATTAAACTCTTTTTCTTCTCCATTAAAAACTATATCAAAAATATACTCACGCAAATCCTTATTATTCTCCATATTTTTAATAACATCATCAAATAAGGTATTTTTCTCTTTTAATAGAAGCTTTACTGCTTTTATCATTGTTTCTTCAGTCCATATAGCATTTAAATCTTCATCTATTATTTGACATATTCTGCTTACTAAAAATGGATATCCACTTGTATAAAAATATATAAATTTTGCTACTTTTTTAGTATCTAATTCTATTTTTCTATCATTTTTATACTCTTTAAGCATTCCTTCTATCCCTTTTTCTGAAAGACTCATATCAATATTAAAAGGGGTTGCTATATTCCAAGGGGAATTATATTTTCTCTCTTCATTTGGTCTTAACTTAAGCTTTAAATTCTTTATATCATATACCCCTGCTAAGATTACTGATTTAAAAGTAATCCCATACCCTTCTTCTCTTTCAATATATTTATTTCTAAGCATTCCAAGAAAATCTAAAAATAATTGATTATTAGAATTTTTATCAACCTCATCTATTATCAATATAACTTCTTTATTACTAACCTTAATAAATTTAGATATAGCTCTTGATAACTTTGATAAATTATCAACTCCATTAGCTAATTTTTTTAATTCTTCACCTAAATTCTCATGTGTATACTCTAATTTTTCTATGATTAATTCGATAAAGAATTCACAAAAATTTTTGACACTTTGAAAACTTTCCTCATCTACTCCTCCAAAGCTTATACTTATAACTAAATATTTATTTGAAAGTTCTTTTCTTAGCTCAGATAATATTGTTGTTTTCCCATATTGCCTTGGCCTATTTATTACAAAATATTCTTCATTTTCCACTAACTTTTTTATAAATTCAAGCTTATCACTTA
>JALFQD010000188.1 GCA_022785265.1 Clostridium sp.
TTATCTGCCTGTCTATCAGTCATTCCATAAAGATTTGCAAAATATTTAATATTTTCTCTTCCTGTTAATCTATCATAAAGGCCAACATCTCCACCAAAAAGAATTCCTATTTCTTTTCTTACTTTTTCAGGGTCCTTTTTAACACTAAAACCATTTACTATTATGTCTCCTTCACTTACCTTAAGCATTGTAGAAATCATTCTTAATGTAGTTGTTTTACCTGCTCCGTTTTCTCCAAGAAGTCCTACTATTTCACCTTCATCAACATTAAAAGATAAATCCTTTACTACCTCTATTTTCTTAAACCTTTTTGTTATATCTTTTACTTCTAACAAAGTCCTCCCCCCTTAATATTAATTGAAAATTTTTTATTATAAAAAAGTATTAATTATTACTTTGCTTTTTCCGCCCTGCTAGCTCCAAGTCAACGCAAAGTAATAATTAAAACTTTCTAACCAAATGAAAGGAAATTCTTAAACTTGTTTCTTTTATTAAGCTTTATTATTAACTTAGTAATTTATACATAATTTTCAAAATATATAATTTACTGGTAGTATAAAAAGATAACTAAATATATAAAATGTGAAATTATAACTTTAATTCTGCCTTGCTACCTCTAAAATAATGTAAATTAAAAACTCCAAAGAAGTTTTCATTTCTTTGAAGCTTTTTAATTTTTATTTAATTCTTTTTAATGATTGACTTACTTCCAAAGTATGTTGCTAAAAAATATCCTCCATAAATTACTAATATAAATAAAGCTGTCATAATTATTGATGGAAGCATTCCACTAGTTGCTGCCATACTTGATAAAATTGTATTTGCTACTTGTATTCCAAATATTGAATGTATTATTGCTAAGGCTAATGGCATCATAAAAAATATACCTATTTGTCTAAATAATGCTTTGTTTATTACCTTTTCGTCTGTTCCTATCTTTCTTAAAATCTCATATCTTTGGATATTATCTGAACTTTCTGAAAGCTCCTTTAATGCAAGTATTGCAGCTCCTGATATTAAGAATATTATTCCTAAATATAATCCTATAAATGTAACTATTGCTCCAAGTCCTATACTTGCTTCATAAAGTGAAATTTTAGTCATAGCATTTAATTCAACTACACCTTCTATACTTTTTAAATAAGAATCATCATCCAAAGCAACAATATTATCTTCAACTTTTTGTTTTTCATCATCAGTAGTTCCTTTGTAATTTGCTGTAAAATGATTTTTTTCCATTAAAAGTCCTTCTACAGCATCATCTGGAACTAATATAATTCCAAAGTTTATATGACTATTTGATATATCTAAGAATCCCTCTACACATTTTTTATATTTTGATGAATATTCTTTTCCATTAATATTTATCTTAGTTCCTATTTCTAAAGCTTTATCTCTAAGCTTTTTCATATTGTCATAGTTACATAGCATTATATATTCATTTTCATTTAATGTTAATTCTTCTTGCTTTAGTATTTTTGCAGCTTTATTGTAATCTGAAATTTTTACAATTCCTTCATTTTTATCTATCATAAGGCTTGGAAATTGCTTTAATATATCATCTATCGTTTTCCCTAAAGTAGTTTTTAGTGTTACATTAGGGGCTATATATTCTGTAAACTCAACATATTCACTAAAGCTTTCATTAAAATCTAATGATGATTTTTTTAAAGTATCTTCTATGCTCATTTTTGATTCTGTTATTTGTTCCTCTGTTCCTTCAGTTATATTCATAACTTTAGTAATAGAGATATCTGCTGGAGTAACTTCTGTTAAATCATTTTTCATAGATTTATTTAATGCTAATGCAGAAGATAAAATACATATTGTAAAAAATAACATTAAACATATTATGCTCATAGAAAATACTGTTGTATTTATTTTGCTATTTATTTGCCTTAACACAAAAGCATTTAAATCTTTTAAGTATATTTTTTTATTTGATTGAATTAGTTTTAGTAAAAAGCCTGAAAGAGACCAGAAAAATAAAAATGTTCCAACTGCTCCAAGGGCTATTACAGTTAATAATCCACTTTGACCTAATTTATTAATATCTACTGTTACTCTATAATAAGCAAAACCCAATATTCCCAATGATATTAAAAACACAACAACAGATACTATAGCATTTTTTATCTTTACTTTTTCATTTTTCTTTGAAGCTGTTATTAAATCTATTAAATTGTATTTTGATATTGAAATTGTATTAAATATCATAACTAAAAGATACATTATCCCAAAATACACTATTGTTTTTATCATGGCAGACTGTGAAAATACAAATTTATACCCAGTCATATCTGCCTCAAACATTTTTGCTACAACTATTGACATAAGCTGAGAAGCAAAAATACCGATTATTAATCCAATTCCTAATGAAATTATTCCTATAATTAATGTTTCAATAAAAAGTATCTTTGAAATTTTTCCTTTTCCCATACCAAGTGTCATATATATTCCAAATTCTTTTTTTCTTCTTTTGATTAAGAAATTATTTGCATATACTATTAAAAATCCTAATATTAAAGATACAAAAACTGAAACTCCTGCTAAAGTAGTTAGCATAAGTTTTATTATTTCTCTTGTGGAGTTTGAAATATCAAGCATTGCCTGTTGAGAATCCATAGAATTAAATATATAAAAT
>JALFQD010000212.1 GCA_022785265.1 Clostridium sp.
ATTATTTTTTTGCCTCCGCAATCGAAGGTCTTTTTGTTGTGCTAAAAAATAATTTTTTTATTGATATTGTAAAGCTATTTCTTATAATATTTTCAATATTACTGCTAATTTATTTTTTCATACGAAACTTTACACTATCTACCTTCAATCATAGACTAACTAAATTTGTTATTTAACTTATCAAGCTATATTTAATAAAAAAAGTATATATTTTTATATAGAAAAAAACAAGTAAGAAATCATCCTACTTGTTTTTTTAATATACTTTAAAGCTCTTCAAATTTAATTTTGCTTTGCTCTCCACTTTCCATATCTTTAATTGTTACTTCTCTAGCTTCTGCTTCATCTTCACCAATTAATATAACCTTAGTCATGTTAAGTTTATTAGCAAAATTCATCTTTTTCTTTATCTTATCATTTTCTAAATAAACCTCAGCTGTTTTTCCACTTTGTTGAAGCTTAGCTAAAACTTCCATTGAAAATTCAAATGTATCTCCTATTGGTACAATTAAATATTTTTCATTATTCTCTAATTTATAGTTTTCTAAAAATCCTATCTCACCAAGTACAAAGAATAATCTTGTAAGTCCTATAGACATACCAACTCCTGGTAAAACATTGTCTGTATAGTTTTGTGCTAAATTATCATATCTTCCACCTGATGATATTGAACCAAATTCTTCATGTCCTTCAATAAGAGTTTCAAATACAGTTCCTGTGTAATAATCAAGACCTCTTATTATCTTTAAATCAATCTTAAAGAAGTTTTTATCTACTCCAAAAAGAGTTAAATATTTTATAACTTCTTCAAGCTCAGCTACACCTTTTTTATAAAGTTCATTTTCAATAGTTAAAGTTTTAAGTTCAGCTATTATAGTTTCATTATCACCTGAAAAATCCATAACCTTATTAATAAAGTTGCTCTTTTCTTCTCCTACAAGCTGAATTAAATCTTCTGTGAATTTTTCTTTTCCTATTTTGTCATATTTATCTATTAAAATCATTACTTCAACATCATTTTCTACATTTAATTCTTGAAGTATTCCTTTAAGTATCTTTCTATTACTCATTTGAATTTTAAACTTTCCAAGACCAATACTCTTTAAAGCTTTATAAACTGTAGATACAACTAAAGCATCATTTTTTATATCAAGTTTTCCATTTCCAACCACATCAACATCACATTGATAAAATTCTCTATATCTTCCTCTTTGATTTCTTTCTCCTCTATAAACCTTTCCTATTTGATATCTTTTAAATGGGAATGTTAAATCATTATAATATTGTGCAACAAACCTTGCAAAAGGTACTGTTAAATCAAATCTTAAGGCTAAATCCTTATCTCCTTTTTTAAAGCTATAAACTTGCTTTTCTGTTTCCCCTGCAGATTTTGCAAGAAGGACAGAAGCTTTTTCTATTATTGGAGTATCCATTGGAAGGAATCCATTTTGTGAATAAACATTAGTAACTTTATTTACTATATCATTAAATATTAGTTGTTCCTTTGGTAAAAGTTCCATAAATCCTGGCAAAATTGATGGTTTTATTTTATTACTCAAAATCATTACCTCTCTTCAAATCTTTTCTAAAATCATTATTTCTAGTATATCAAAAATAAAAAGTTCAATCAATTATTCTAATTAATATATTCCTGAAAATGAAGATAGACTAAATATTGCTTTTCCAACAACTTCTTTCTCTACATTTATAAGACCTACTTCATTACTTCTACTATCTAAACTATTATTTCTATTATCTCCCATAACAAATAAATATCCTTTTGGCACAGTTATTCTTATATCCTCATTTTTGTTCATTGGTTCATTTATATAAGGTTCATCTAAAACTTCATCATTAAGATATACTCTATTATTTTTAATCTCTATTTTATCTCCACCTTGTCCAATAACTCTTTTTATTATATAATCTCCATCTTTTACTTTTTTCTTTATTACTATAATATCTCCTCTCTTAGGAGTATGCTTTTCTGAGTATGCTTGCTGAAAAAGAAGAAGCTTTTCATTATCATATAATGTTGAATCCATAGAATGTCCATCTACTACCACTACACTAAAAAAATGTAATATAACAGAAGATATGATAACTGCTATTAATACTGTACTTCCCATTTCTTTTATAAAAGAAATTATTTTTCTTCTTCTTTCTCTTTTTCTTTCTCTATCTTTCTTACGCTTTCTTATTTCATGCATATAATCATCCATTTAATCATCATCCTTTACTGATATAATCCTAATATTTTTATCACATGATTTTTTCTTATTAATTTTAATGTATTTAATATCTTTTCTTTATCTTCTACCTTTCCACTTATCTCAATAAAGAAATTATATTTTCCAAGTTCTTTTTTAGTAGGTCTTGATATTATTGATACTAAATTTATATTGTTTATAGCAAATTCTTTTAATAAATCATAAAGTACACCTGGTTCATTTTCTGCATTTGTTACATAAATAGATACATTTATATCTTTATCTAAATCTAGTTTTATATCATTTTTATCAGAAGATAATAATATAAATCTAGTTCTATTATTTTCTGAATCTGTAACATTTTTTATTCCAAATTCATGCTCTGAAGAGTCAAATATATATCTTGGAATAATTGCTGCTGTTCCTTTTTCTCCCTCCTTAAATTTATTTAATGATTCCATATTGCTTTCTGTAATTACAATTCCTGCATTAGTCATTTTTTTTATAATGTTTCTACATTGTTCCTTAGACTTAAATTGTACATAAAGCTTTTTTATATCTTGAAGTTTTTCTACATTATACACCAAAGAAAATTGTACTGGTATAGAAAGTTGTCCTATTATATACACATCTCTTTCTAAAAGTAAATCTAATGTTCTTTGTACAAAACCTGCTAATGTATTTTCTATTGGTACAATGCCTAAGCTATGTGTATCTCCTATTGAATAAAAAACATCATCTATTGTATCAAAAAAATCTTTTTTTCTTTCACCTTTTTCTTTTATGTATACCTCTGCGGCTGCATCACTAAAAGTTCCCGCAGGTCCTAATACTGCTATCTTATCCATTGTTTATCCCCTTTTTATAAATACTTTCTTAACTTCTATTATTTCATAATATTAACCTAACCTCAATACTTCATGATATAATTAATATATAAATATTTTTTATTTTCATATTAAAATTTAATATTATTTACAAAAGAGGAGTTGATTTTTATGACACTACTAAGTAAATATCTTGCACTTTATATGTTGGAAAATAAAGATGAACTAGAAGGAATTCTTGATAAAATTGATATTATTAAAAATAATATGACTGAATATCCTTGGGTAAATGAAATTAACTTTGAAGATGTAGCAGAAACTTTTTATGAAAATTACAATACTAATGTCATGGTTGTTGATACTATGCTTCATCACGTACACTTAAAAGATAACTCCCTTAGAGAAAAAACTTACATCTTTGTTGGCGTTTATTTAAATAAAAGATTTAACTTTTTTACTGGTATAATGACTGAATGGGGTTCTAATAAAGATATAAACTTTGTAAATAATCTTCTTAAAAATAATAATATCATACTTCCTAAACTTCGCATATGCCAAACTCATGGAAATACATTAGACTCTCGTAGCAGAGGATGTAGCATGGAAGCTATCTATATATCTTTTTTAAAAATTGAAGATGAAATTGATACAAAGAATATACATAAGCTTAGAAAAATATTTCCTGATGGCTATATAGAAGAAACTAATAAAATTACTTATTAATTTTTCATTTTGACATAAAACTGTCACATTACTACTTTATAATTAACCTTGTTAAGTAGTTAAACATAAATATTATTATCCCTTATAAAATATTAAACTATCCCCCAGATAGTAAATAAAACCACTGCATTCCCCATGTAGTGGTTTTATTTTTTAATTTATATGTTGACTTTGAAATCCTTCTCTTTTAACTGAATGTTTTTTAGCTGTTTTATTATGATTTTTTCCTTCTTCATCTGTTATTGGAGTTTGATAATTACATTTCTCCATTCTGCTTTTTTTATTATCTGGCTGACTATCCTTTGGCATAAAATAAAATCACTCCTATTCTGATTTTTAATCATAAATAGTATGTGATTTTAATCTATTTTTATTCGTTTTATCTTGTTATGTTATTAAGCCATTTATAAGTTTTAAATCTTACTGTACATAATGGCACCTTTATTATTTCATCACTCATTAATATAACATAAACCATTGGCACACTCCATTTAAATACAAATGCTACTAATGCACTTAAAAGTATTGAGCAACCCCACATTGTTGTTACATCAATAAATAGTCCAAATTTAGTATCTCCACCTGCTCTAAATATTCCAACTATCATTGTAGTGTTATATGCCTGACATAAGACAAAATAAGACATAACAAACATCATGCTACTAAGATAGGAAATTGCTAAAGGCGAAAGAGTTAAATTGTTCATTGCAATTGGTCTTACAATTAAGACTATAATTGAACCCATAAGTCCAGTAATTAAACTTAATTTTATAAATTTTTTTCCATATATTTTTGCTTCTTTAATTTTATTTTCGCCAATAGCCTTTCCAATAACTATAGCTGTTGCTGTTGCTACTCCAAAAGTTACCACAGTTGCTAGTTGCCTAGTTACTTGAACTACAGAACTTGCAGCAGCTGCTTGACTTCCAAGCTGTCCAAGTATAGCTGCATTTGCAGAAGTCCCTAAGCCCCACATCATTTCATTTATGGTTACTGGTATTGAAAATTTTATAAAATCTTTAAGTAAAGCTGAATCCAATTTTATAAAGTTTTTAAATCTAAATTTAATTACATCATTATATTTATGTGCATAAATTCCTGTAATAATAAGTTCAATGATTCTTGCTATTACTGTTGATAATGCAGCTCCTTGTATTCCTAAAGCAGGAAAACCAAACTTTCCAAATATAAAAATATAATTTAAAATAACATTTACCACTAAAGAAATAAAATATACTACTGTTGATATTACAACTTTTTCAACACTTCTCATAATATTTAAATAAATCATAGTTATTGAGGAAAATATATATGAAAAGCATACTATCCTTAAATATTTAACTCCTTCTAAAATTACATCCTGCTCTGATGAAAAAATCATCATTATGTGCTTTGGAAATATAAATGTTACTGTTGTAAATACGACTGCAACAGTTAAAGAAAATCTTAGTGCTATCCCTAAGACTTTTTCAATTGTCTTTGTATCACCCTTTCCCCAATATTGAGCCGTAAGAACAGCTGCCCCTGAAGTCAACCCAAAGAAAATCAAACTCATTATAAATTGAACTTGATTTCCAAGAGAAGAGGCTGATAAAACAGTTTCACTCACTTTTCCAAGCATAATTACATCTGCTGAAGTTACTCCAACATTAATTAAATTTTGTAAAGCTATTGGAACAACTAATGCAAATACCATCTTGTAAAAATTTTTGTTATCCTCCAACTTTTATCACCTACACCTTTCATTCATTCCATATCATTATAATGAAATTTCATGATAAAACAAGGCTTTAACAAAAATTTTAACTTATATTATTGCAAAAACTATATCCATACTATTAGCTGGAATTATATCATTAATTGCTTCCTCAAAAGTTTTTAAAACGAAATCCCTATTATTTCTAAAAACTCCACATCCATAAGCTCCTAAAACTGCACAATCTGGATTTTTTTCTGCTATTAAAGAAACTATTTTATATATCCTTTCTTTCATAACTTTTTCAATTTCACATTCCTTAATTCCTCTACTTCTAGCAACCCCTGCATTAGGAGCTGGCGAAGTTATTATAGAACAATCTATTGGATTTTCTAATGTTTCTCCATTAGAAAGCTTTTTAAAGAATTGAATATCTGCTGAATAAAGCATTCTATTGCTATATAAAGGATTACGTTTTTCTCTATTATATTCATAATAAAATTCCATAGCCTTTATTTGAGAAACATATAAAGTAGAAACATAAGAAATACATTCTTCCTGAGCTACTGCCCCATTTAAAAAGCCTCCTCCAGGATTTTTAGCAGAAGCAAAATTTAAAGCAATCATTGATTTTTCAGGATTTTCTGTTCCATACTTTTCTATAAAATCAGTAACACCTATTTTTTCTATTTTATCCTTAACCACAAACCATTTATCTTGATTTAGCTTTTCTTTTATAACCATATCTTCAATACATTCTGGCTTTTTAGGAATTCTTAATTTTTTTATCTTGCCTTTATAAAGATATTCTCCTTTTCTTGTACATTCTACTGTATCCTTTGCTAAATTTCTTCTAGCTTCAACTTTCATCACTTCCACCCCTTACACTTTTATATAAAACTCTATACTACTAATATTTTTATTTTTCTTTATCAATAAGCTTATCTCTAACCTCCATTAAAGCAAAGCCTAGTAAGTTTTCTCCTTTCCAATAAAAGGGATTTTCTATATTCTCATCCTTATAAGACATTTTTATTCCCCATACAGAATCATAAGGACTAGCCTCTACTAAAATTCTATCTTTAGTATTTATTAAAAAGCTCTTTAATTCTTCATTTTGAGAAAACTTTTCATAATTTCCTTTTAAAACAATATCATACTTATTATCATTCCATATATCCTCATTAAAATTTTTTACTTCTCTACCTAATGCTTTTATCTTTTTAGGATATTTACATTTCATTATTTTTTCTTCTATTTCTTTATCTTTAAATAATCTTGCTTTTTCTGCCATCATATATTGTTCCATGCAAAAATATTCTTTTTCATCAATAATAAACTTACTTTGCCACCATTGACTGAAACAAGCTTTTGTTATACTTCCATCTTTAGAAGGTGTGTGTCCATAGAAAAAAATATATTTCATTTTTTCCTTTTTATTAAATTTATCCTTTAATATACTTACTAAATATTTCATTTTAATCCCTCTGAACTTACTTTCTTAATAATATTATCATGTTGATATTATCATAATTCTATTATATTTTTTTGTCAATACTTTTTATATTATTAGGAAATTATATCACTTACTAAGTTATTGATACTTACTAAGCTAATAACTAAATTTAATAAAAAAATAAATTTAGAAATTTACTTTCCTTTAATTAGATCAAAATAATATATTTGTTCTGTTATTTTTATTTTGACACATATTTGCCACAGTTCTCTCTTATAATAAAAACATAAAGTAATTCATATCCCCCAAAATTAATGCAATTACTGAAAACAGATATTTATCCCCCATTTTAATAAAGCCAATGCTTATTCCCCTTAAGCATTGGCTTTATTTTTTAACAGTTTCTTATCTACTTTTCCAGAATCATTTAAAGGAATTTCATCTAAAAAAATTATTTTTTTAGGTATTTCGCTATTCATAAGCCTCTCATTTAATTTAGATTTTATCTCTGCTTTAGATATTTTATCATTGAGAACTATATAAGCTATAATCTCTTTTCCTTTATTTTCATCTTCATATGTATCCACAACTGCATTTTTTATTTCTTTTATCTTTTTTATTTCATTTTCAATTTTTAGAGTGCTTATTTTTATACCACCTTTATTAATCACATCATTTTTTCTTCCTTGAAAAATTAAATCTCCATCTTCATCTATATATCCCACATCATATACTGTACAAGGACTACTCATTCCTTCTACATGATACTTTGTATCTATATAAATATATCCATCTTTTATAAAAACATTAACATCTTTAAAAGCTTTCCCTAAACTTAAAGGCTTTTTCTTTAAAGTTTCTATGTTAGTATATGTAATATAATTTAACTCACTTGCTCCATAATAAATAATTATTTCTGCATTTTTAAAACTAAATCTTAATTTTTCTGATAAATCACCAAATAACTGTTGTGAACCTGTAAAAATATTTTTTACAAATAATAAAGGACTATCAATTACTTGAACTAATGCCTTTAATTTTGCAGGCACTAAATAAATATTAGTAGCTTTAAAATCTTCTAATGCTTTTAGCCACTTTCTTGGATTAAATCCTGATACAGAAATCAAAGTTCCTTTTTCATAAATAACTCCTAATATGCTATTTAAGTTTCCTGTAAAGCTTAAAGGTCCATTAAAAAACATCCTAGAATTAGAAGTTATATTAAACACTTTATTTTGTATAGGGAAAAAGCTTGCCCAACTTTCATAAGTTCTAAAAAGTACTTTAGGTATTCCAGTTGAACCAGATGTTAAAACTCCCACACATACTTTTTCATTTGCTATTATATTTTCAAAATTATTAACCTTTTTAAATTCTATTCCTTCCTCATCTTTACATAGCAAATAATTTATATTATTTTTCTCCATTATTTCATCTATACTTTCTTCTGAAAGATTAGGATGAAATATTACTGGTACATTTCCACATCTATTTACTGCAAAAAAGCTTATAAGCTGAAAGTATATATCATCACTATATATTGCTATGATTTCCTTTTTTGCTGTTTCTATTTTATCGCTTAAATCTAATCCATCATTAAATAGCTTATTATATGAATAGCTTTTATTATCTAAAATTAAAGCTATTTTTTCTTCTTTTACCAATAAATCAAAATAATTTATTTTTATCACATCCTCTTTCAATTAAAATAGCTATGCTTATGCCTCCTGAGGCTGCAATAGATGTTATTCCATATTTTCCATTAAGCTTTTCTAATGCCTTTAATAAATGTAACATTATTATTGCTCCAGAAGCTCCATAAGGATGTCCATAAGCTAATGCTCCTCCAAATATATTGTATCTATCTATAAGAGAAGGATTTTTTCTTTGAAACATAACATCAATAGCTGCAAATGCTTCATTAAATTCAAAAGCTGAAATATCTTCATAAGATAAATTTTCCTTTTCTAAAAGCTTATCACATGCCTTTAAAGCTCCTTTAGGACTTACTAAAGGATTAATTCCTATAGTTTTTACTGATTTTATTTTATATTTTGATTTTAAATTATTCATTTTCAAGTATTTTTTTGAACATAAAATTAAAAAGGCTGCTCCATCATTAGTTAATGATATATTCCCAACATTTGTTTTTCCATCCCTTATTATTTTAGGAAGTCTATTTAAAAGTCTTTCACTCATATTTTTTCTTATACCTTCATCGCTTCTGCTTCCATTAACTGATACAACTATATCTTTTAATATATCTTTACTTTCAAATGCTCTTTTATGACTTTTTATACTCCAATAATTTAATTCTTCTTCAGTAATATTTTCTTCCTCTACAACTCTCTCACCAAACTTAAAAGTTGTATCTTCCCCAAACTCTTCTGGTGAAAATTGTGCTACATTATATTTTCCTTCATTAATACTACTTCTATAATCTTTATTATTATATATTCTTGAAGGCTTCATGGAAGAGCTTTCAAATCCTCCTGCAATAATTATATCTGCTTCATTACATTTTATTTTATTATAAGCTATTTCAATGGCTTTACTTGCTGAGGCACACTGCACATCTATAGTAAAAGCAGGAACTTCTTCTGAAATTCCTGCTTTTAAAGCCATAAGCCTTGTAATATTTCCACCTGTTCCTATAGTATTTCCACAAATTATTTCATCAATATTTTTAATGTCATATTTATAAATCAAAGACTTTAAAACTTCTGCACCTAAGTCCTCTGGTAAAATATTTTTATATACTCCATTTTCAACACCTATATAGCTTCTTAATCCACCTAAGATATAAACTTCATCCATTCTTTTCTCCTTATGGCTTTAATTAAAGTTTTAAGCTTTAACTAAAAATAATCTTTTATTTAAAACTACAGCTATATATGAACCTAAAATACATTTTAATATATCACCTGGTATGAATGGAAATACACTTGCTGTTAATAGTTGAATTAAATTTCCTTTCATATATATTTTCATTGTTGTTAATCCACATAAATAAATTATAGGAATTCCAACTACCATTGTAACAAGAAGATATCTTTTTATATTTACCTCTTTTCCCTTTAAAGCACTTATAACCATAGCAGCTATTAAATAACCTAAAATATATCCTCCTGTAGGACCAAAAAGTTTTCCTAAACCACCTGTTCCCCCTGAGAATACTGGAAGTCCACAAGCACCTAAAAGTATATAAACAACCATTGTAATAAAAGCTTCTTTTGGAAGCATTATTAATCCAATTAAATTAATAACAATAGTTTGTGCTGTAATACTTGCTAAAGAAAATGGTAGTGGAATAATTATATATGACGAAATACATAATAATGCCACACATAATGCAATTTTTGTTAAATCTTTTGTTTTCATTGTTTAAACCCCTTTTTATTTAAATATTATTTTAAAGCATAATTTATTATTGCTATAAGCCAAAATACTTCTTTCACCTTTTTGCAAAAATATTTCTTCATCAGCAAATATAGGATTGATAAATTTAATTTCTAATTCTTTAAAATTATCAATTCCCTTTATAACTTCATTTAAAAGAAACATTCCCTGAACAACAGGCTTGTTTGTTAAATGTATATAATTTTCATCTCCAGTTAATTTGCTAAATTTATAAACTTCCTCTTTGCTTATTTTCCTCCAAAAGGAAATATTTTTTTCTAAATTAACATCTAAATTTTCCTTAACAAAATGTTCTTTAGATGAATTATTATTTCTTTTATTAACTAAATAAATATTTAATTTTTCTAAAAGTTTTTCTTTAAACTTCTTTTCTATTACAATTATCACTAAATTTTTATTTTCTTTTTCTATGTATGAAAAATACTCTCCATCTTTTTCTTTACAATAAATTTCATATTTAATTTTTCCAATATATGCTCCTTGAAAGCTATCTTTATTAAGCTTTGATAAAGAAATTCCAAACTCTATCATATTATTACCACCCTTAGTAAAAATTATAATTGCTAATAAATTTATTGTCAACCATTATTATTTTTATGGTTTACAATTAATCGTTTTCCAAAATAATAAAAGCCAAGATTTCCTACATTCCTTGGCTTTTATACTATTAGAAAATTATATATACTTTGTCAAACTAATAATATATTCAATCTTCTGTTTTTATTTAATTATTACTTTAGAATTTACAGGTACATTATCCCATATCCATTTTGCATTTACCTTTGTTAATCTAATACATCCATCTGATAATGCCATACCCAACCTTCCATCTCTTACAGAACCATCAAGATTATAAATTATACTATGGAAAAGATAGTTTCCTTTAAAAGAAGTATAATACCAACATTTATAACCCTTATTCTCTCCAAAATATAAACCCTTTACTCCAACTTTAAAAGTACCCTTAGGAGTAGGCGTACTTGCTTTTCCTATTGTACAAAGAAAGCTTTTTTCAAAAATCCACTTTCCAATACTACCTTTAAATACATTTACCCTAAAGTTAT
>JALFQD010000264.1 GCA_022785265.1 Clostridium sp.
AAGACAAAGAACTTCTTGCTCTTGTAAAATACTTAGTAGAAGAAGCCAGAGAGGAAAAGGTATTTGAAAATCAAAAAATAATAAAGACACCAATAGTTAGAAATGGAAAACAAGCTACTGTAGGTTATAAGCCAGAAGAATGGAAAAATTGGTTATAATCTAAAAATGGGGGGGAATTTAATGGCGGAAAGACCAAAATTAGAAAAAGGATTAGATTCAGAAATATTTAGAGAATATTATTATTTAAAAGATGAATTGGTTGAATTTTGCAGAAAAGAAGGACTGCAGACTACTGGAGGGAAAATTGAAATTACTGATAGAATTGCACATTATTTAAAGACAGGGGAGCTTTTAGTTAGTAAAAAAAATCATAGTCAATCAACTTCTTATACAGGAAATATAGGAATTATAACTTTAGATTCAAAAATTGAACCTAATTTTAAGTGCACAGAAAAACATAGAGAATTTTTTAAACAAGAGATTGGAGAGAGTTTTAAATTTAATGTAGCCTTTCAAAAATGGTTAAAAGAAAACACAGGTAAAACCTATCAAGATGCAGTTTGTGCATACTATGAAATACAAAAGCTAAAGCAGACTAAAAAAACTACTATAGACAGGCAATTTGAATACAATACATATATAAGAGACTTTTTTGATGATAATAAAGGAAGCTCTTTAAGTGAAGCAATAACATGTTGGAAGTATAAAAAAAGTCTTCCAGGACATAATAAATATGAAAAAGAAGATCTAAAAATACTATTAAAAGATGAAAATGAAAAATAATTTATTTAATAATATGTATAATAGTGCAATATGTTGTATAATTATATAGATAAATTAATTTTATTTAAAAAAGGAGTTTGTTATTAATGAAAGAATTTAAACCAGTTAAAGAAGGAAAAGTACGTGAGGTATATGATAATGGAGATAGCATGATTATTGTTGCTACAGACAGAATCTCAGCTTTTGATGTAATATTAAAGAATACTGTACATAAAAAAGGTGCTATCTTAACTCAAATGTCAAAGTTTTGGTTTGATTTTACAAAGGACATAGTACCTAACCACATGCTTTCAGTAGATGTTAAAGATATGCCAGAATTTTTCCAAAGTGAAAGATTTGATGGAAATAGCATGATGTGCAAAAAGCTAGAAATGCTTCCAGTTGAATGTATTGTTAGAGGATACATAACAGGTAGTGGATGGGAAAGCTACAAGAAAAATGGAACTGTATGTAACATAAAACTTCCAGAAGGATTAAAGGAATCAGACAAGCTTCCTGAACCAATATACACTCCAACAACAAAGGCTGAGTTAGGAGACCACGATGAACACATATCATTTGAACAAAGTGTTGAAATTCTTGAAAAGCTATATCCAGGTAAAGGAGAAAGCTATGCTAAGCAAATAAAGGATTGTACAATTGCTTTATATAAAAAATGTGCTGAATATGCTCTAAGCAAAGGAATAATAATAGCTGATACTAAATTTGAATTTGGATTAGATGAAAATGGAAATGTAGTTTTAGGAGACGAAATGCTAACACCAGATAGCTCTAGATTCTGGCCACTAGAAGGATATAAGAGTGGACAAGGACAACCTTCATTTGATAAACAATACGTAAGAGATTGGTTAAAGCAAAATCCAGACAGCGATTACCATTTACCAGACGAAGTTGTTCAAAAAACAGTAGATAAATATAAAGAAGCATTTGAATTAATAACTGGAAAGAAATTTGAAGAATAAAAAATAATAAGAGGATAGGATTTTTAGTATTATAAGTCCTATCCTTTTTTTATTACAAGCTATTAGCATTATATTGTTATATTTTATCATAAAAGATTTTGGATATGACATATGTGGGATTTTTTATGTTTACTTTGTAGTAATTTAGAATGGATTTTGTTAAAATATAATAAAAAGATTTTTAATGAATTTAAGTGTAAGTAATATATAAAAAGGTGGTTTTATTAATGAATAAACAACAACTAGCTTCTAGAATTTGGGAGTCAGCAAACAAAATGCGTTCTAAAATTGAGGCAAATGAATATAAGGATTATATTTTAGGATTTATATTCTATAAGTTCCTTTCTGATAAAGAAGTAGAATTTTTAAAAAAGAATGATTGGGAAGAGAAAGATTTTATAGAATTAGTGGAAGAGGATACTGAAACAGTAAAGCAATGCAGAAATAATTTAGGATATTTTATATCTTATGAGAATCTTTTTTCAAGATGGCTTAGTATGGGAAAAGAATTTAATGTATCAAATGTTACAGGTGCATTATCTGCATTTGAGCGTTTAATTAGTGATTCTCATAAAAATGTTTTTTATGGTATATTTGATACACTTCAAACAGGATTATCAAAGCTTGGTGATACAAGCAATGCAAGAACTAAAGCTATTAGTGATTTAATTCAGTTAATTAAGGATATACCTATGGATGAAAAGCAAGGCTATGATGTCCTTGGAT
>JALFQD010000276.1 GCA_022785265.1 Clostridium sp.
CACGAACTATAGAGAAGGGCTTACCTTCTTCATAAACAAAGTTTTCTATATATCCATCATTTCTTTGAAGTCCTGTTATTACTATTTTTTTTGGACCTTGAATAGCAAGGCTCTTAGCTAAGTTTTTTAGTTCCTCATAGCTTAACATTTCCTTTGGATAATCAACATCTAGTAGTTTACATATTTCTGTAAGGTTTGGAGTCATTACATCTGCAAATTTTACTAAACGTTTCATTTCATTACACATTTCTTTTGTGTAAGTAGGATACATTTCACCATAATCTCCCATAACAGGGTCTATAATTGCAATGGTATCTTTTGTTTTAAATTTCTCTAAAAAACTACATACTATTTCAATTTGTTCTTTAGAGCCCAAAAAACCTGTACAAATACCATCAAAGCTTAATTTTAATTGTTCCCATGTATGTATATAATCATTCATTTTAGAAGTATAATCTTCAAAAAAGAAATGCTCAAATCCAGTATGACTTGAAAGTATAGCTGTTGGAAGTATACATGCTTGCACCTTCAAAGCAGAAATAATAGGAAGAGCAACTGCAACAGAACACCTTCCAAAGCCAGTAACATCATTTACTACTGCAATCTTTTTTTGACTAATTGTGTTCAAAATCTCACATCCTTGAAAAAATTAAGAAATACTTTCCTATAAATTTTTATAAAATAAAAAGTCTATCTAAAGAGAAATTATAAAATAATCAATAAAAAAAAGCAAATCATTACAAAAAAATTTAAAAAGTAAATTGACAAAGTAGATAAAACTGTATAAAATGAACTAGTAATGTAATAAATTGCGTTGAGAGGAAAGAGTATCTATATTATTCTTTAAGAGAAGCTTCGGGTGGTGTGAGGAGTTAGAAATGATATAGTGAAAGGAGTCCTTGAGCATGATTTTGAAAGATGGACTTATGTCAAGAAGGGTGGAACCGCGGAATATTTTTTCGTCCCTTTGTTTGGTATGAGTCTTTTTGTTTATATAATATTTTTAGGAGATGATTTTATGAAAGCAATATTAACAGTAATAGGGGAAGACAAAGTAGGAATTATAGCAGGTGTAAGTGCTGAACTTGAAAAATTTAACATAAATATCTTAAATGTTTCACAAACAATTATGGATAATTATTTTACAATGATGATGATGACTGACATTAAAGATGCTAATGTAAATTTTGATGCTATAAAGGCTGCTCTTTCAGCAAAAGGTAAAGAATTAGGTGTTGATATTAAGATTCAAAGAGAAGATATCTTTAAATCTATGCATTCACTATAATTTTTTAGGAGGAATTTTTGATGAGTTATAACATAAATGCCCAAAACGTTCTTGAAACTATAAAGATGATAGAGGAAGAAAAATTAGATATTAGAACAATAACTATGGGAATTTCTTTATTAGATTGTATAGATGCAGATGGAGATAAGGCAAGAGAAAAGATATATAATAAAATAATGACTTGTGCTAAGGATTTAGTTAAAGTTGCAAAGGAAATTGAAAATGAATTTGGTATTCCAATAGTTAATA
Organism: Clostridium sp.; assembly: GCA_022785265.1. Lineage (GTDB taxonomy): Bacteria > Bacillota > Clostridia > Clostridiales > Clostridiaceae > Clostridium. The sequence continues at coordinate 1,538 of JALFQD010000276.1, forward strand.
AAAGAGTTTCTGTTACTCCAATTTCTATAATTGGTGGAGCTACTAATGAAGATAACTATGTAAAATTTGCAGAAACCTTAGATAAGGCAGCAGAAGAGCTAGGAATTGATTTTATTGGAGGATTTTCAGCTTTAGTACAAAAAGGATGCACTAAAGGTGATAAAATACTTATAAAATCTATTCCAGAAGCTTTAGCAAAAACTAAAAAGGTATGTTCTTCTGTAAATGTAGGTTCTTCTAAGTCAGGTATAAATATGAATGCAGTAAGAGACCTTGGAGTTATAATGAAAGAAACTGCAGAACTTACAAAAGAACAAAAAGGATTTGGATGTGCAAAACTTGTTGTATTTGCAAATGCTGTAGAAGATAATCCATTTATGGCAGGTGCTTTCCATGGTGTTGGTGAAGCTGATGTTGTTATAAATGTTGGAGTTAGTGGACCAGGAGTTGTAGAGAGAGCAATTGAAAAGGTTAGAGGAGAATCTTTTGATGTTTTAGCAGAAACTATAAAGAAAACAGCCTTTAAGATAACAAGAATGGGAGAATTAGTTGCTCAAGAAGCTTCAAAGAGATTAGGTGTTCCATTTGGAATAATTGACCTATCTTTAGCACCAACACCAGCAATAGGAGATTCAGTGGCTCATATTTTAGAGGAAATGGGACTTGAAACAGTAGGAACTCATGGTACTACAGCAGCACTTGCAATGTTAAATGATGCTGTTAAAAAAGGTGGAGTTATGGCATGTAGTCACGTTGGAGGATTAAGTGGTGCTTTCATTCCAGTTTCAGAAGACGCAGGAATGATAGATGCAGTTTTAAATAATTCATTAAACCTAGAAAAGCTTGAAGCTATGACATGTGTATGTTCAGTAGGGCTTGATATGATTGCAGTTCCAGGAGATACTCCAGCTTCTACTTTATCAGCTATGATAGCAGATGAAGCAGCTATTGGAGTTATTAATAATAAAACTACAGCAGTTAGAATTATTCCAGCTCCAGGTTGTAAGGTTGGAGATATGGTTGAATTTGGAGGACTTTTAGGAAGAGCTCCTGTAATGAAAGTAAATGAAAATTCATCAGAAAAATTCATTGCAAGAGGTGGAAGAATTCCAGCACCAATACATTCCTTTAAAAACTAATTAATACATAAAAAA
>JALFQD010000374.1 GCA_022785265.1 Clostridium sp.
CACAAGCTACTACTCCTAAATAAAAATAAATACCTTGATTTTTATCAATTACTAAAAATGTATCTCCAAACATGAAAAATATAAGACCTAATATAATAAATAAAGAATATTTTTTATTACTTTTTCCTTTTTTATAACTAATTACTCCTAAAATAACAAATAGAAAACTAGTTAATATTTTTAAGAACACTATTGCTGTTCCTATTTTTAGTATTTTACATGTTATAAGACCAATTAATGATAATATCATTAATACTAAAAAAACAAAATCAATATTTTTCCCCTTACCTATTTTTTTCACGATACCCCTCCTAATAAGTAAATTTAATTGAAAATTTATTGCTAAAATGTTACACTAAATACACTAATATGATATCATAGTCGTCAAAAATATAGCAATATAATTCAATTAGTCTAAAAATGAATTCTTTTTTTTAATTTTCATATGAAAAATTTTATATAATTACTAGGAGGTATTATTTCATGAAAATAGGAACAGTAGGTACAGGTGTTATTGTAGAAGAATTTTTAAGTGCTGTAAGTGAACTAGAAAATGTAAATTGTGTAGCCGTTTATTCAAGGAAACAAGAAACAGCATCAAAGCTTGCAAAAAAATTTAATATAGAAAAAACATATACTGATTATGATGCTCTTCTTAAAGATGAAGAAATAGAATTTATATACATAGCTCTTCCAAATAGCCTTCATTATGAATATACATTAAAAGCATTAAATGCTAACAAAAATGTTATAAATGAAAAGCCATTTACCTCAACAATAGAAGAAGCAGAAACACTAATAAAAACTGCAAAGGAAAAACAACTTTTTCTTTTTGAAGCAATTACAACAATACATCTTCCTAATTATAAAAAGGTTAATGAAAATCTTAACAAGATAGGACAAATAAAATTAGTTCAATGTAACTACTCTCAATACTCAAGCAGATATGATAGATTCTTAAAAGGAGATTTTGCTAATGTTTTTACTACTAAATTCTCTGGTGGAGCCTTATATGATATAAACATTTATAATCTTCATTTTGTAGCTGGACTTTTTGGAAAACCAGAAGAAGTAAAGTATTTTGGTAACATTGCACCAAATGGAATAGATACCTCTGGAATTGCTATACTTAAATATCCAGACTTTATATGCGAATGTACAGGTGCTAAAGATGCAGAAAGTCCAAGTTTTGTTATTATTCAAGGAGATAAGGGATATATAAAAGTTAATGGTTCAAGTAATAAATGTCCTTCAATTGAAATACAAACTAAAGATGGCTTAGAAAATTATAATGAACAAAAATATTCAAATAGAATGGTTTATGAGTTAATTGAATTTGAAAAAATCTTTAGAGAAAAGGACTTTGAAAAATGTTATAAGCTATTAAATCACTCTTTAAATGTAATACAAATTGCTGTTAATGCTAGAAAAGATGCTGGAATAGTTTTTGAAGCAGATAAATAATTTTGTTTTTAAAATAATAAGAGGAATTATTGCTACAACAAATTTTTGCAGAATACAATATATATTGTTGTGCAACAGTTCCTTTTGCTTTTTAGAAATTGAATTTATACAATTTTATAATGTATACATTCTTCAACGAAATATTTATCTATTAATATTATCATTTTTTTCTATAATCTGCGATAATTTTTCAATTTCTTCTATATTTAACCTTGAATAATTATTCATTATATGCTTAATATCTAATAAGATTCCTTGTACACATTCATATGATTTATCATTGTTTTTCCACTGAGATTTTGCAGTACCAATAAACTTATAATCTTCATTTCCCAAAAATATTTTTTTATTTTTATCATAAGGCATTATAAAGGCATTATATATTTTTTCAAATTTTTTATTTTGTGCAATATATTCTCCATAAGTTATCTGCTTGTTAATTGAAGCAGAATTTGGCAAATGAGCTGCTATTTTTGTTGCTCCATATTTATAATACTTAGCATCTAAAACATAAATTTTATTGTTAACTATCATTATAGTATCTGGCTCTAATGCATTATTTTCTCTGTCATTATTATATTCTAGTTCCCATGTTGTTTTTGGAAAATATTCTTCTTTATTATTTATTCCATATACAGTATCAATAATTTTTTCCCACACATATTCAAATCTATTTGTACCAAACATAAAATTATTACTATCTTCATCCTCAGATATACTTTTTATTATATTTATCATTGCTAAAAATAACTCTCTAGTTTCATCATTAAATGTTTGTCCCATTCTTTCCTGAATAATTGATAAGAACATTTGTCTATTAAATTTAATGTGTGGCTTCATTGGAACAAAATTTGTATAAAGCCATCCTAATTTTATAAAGCTTTCATAAACACAATACTTATGTATTTGGGTAATTAAAGCATCTTTTTTTATTTTGGTATCCTTCACTACAAAATCAAAATAATGTGCCTCATTTTCTTTAATATATACCTTTTGAGTCTTAATAGTCCTTGACCAATTAATTTTACCATGCTTGTCTATCTTATATCTAACTTCATTCTCATAATAATATCCATGATTTAAATAATTTAAAATTATCTTTAAATATGATGAAACTGGAAAGCTTTTTAAACTCTTTAAATTATTAAATTTATTATTAATTATAGACTGTTTTTTATCAGTAAATTTCGATAATACATCAAATAAGTTTAATATTTCTTTTCTTAATTCTTTTTCATCTTTTGATATGTTATATCCAAGTGGAAAAGATATTTTTATATCTCCTTCTTCCATCTTGATTCCTACAAATGTATCTATATCTATATTGGAATTAATATGGCACTTATCTAATAAACTTACCTTACTATTCATTAATTGCTTCTCCAGAAACTATATTTTTATTTTCTAATTTATAATTTTGAAGTTCCATAAAAATACTATCTTTAAATACTTTAAATCTTTCATTTTTATTTGCTTTTTCAAAAGCATCAACTATTTCTTCCAATGTATTATAATTATTATTGAATATATCATCTTTATTGTACTTAAATACATCATTCCATAAATACATAATAACTTTTTCAGCAAAGTTTTCAATTAATTTTTGCCTTTCATTTTCATTGTTATCATTTTTAAACTGAAACTCTTCAACCTTCATAAAATATTCTCCAAGTCTCTTATCCTCTGAACTTCCAATATCGGATAAAGAATTAACAATTTTTTTGTTTATTATTTTAACAAATTTTTCCCATTCAATATCAGTATCTAATATTAATGCTTTATCTTGAACAGGGTTATCAAACTTATTTCTAACCATTTTCATTTTCCATCTTCTTTTAAATGCTGTATCTAATGTAAATACATTTTGATCTGCAGTATTCATAGTTGCAAGTAATGTAAGATTAGATGGTATTTTAATTTTTATATTTTCATCATCATATACTTCTTGTGCTATTTCATAATTAGTTATTCCATAAATACTTTCTCCATCATTATTTCTATCTAATAATTGAAAAATTTCACCAAATATTGCTGGTGCATTACCTCTATTTATTTCTTCAATAACTAAATAATACATATTATACTGATCTTTATAAGCCTTCTTTAAAATACTTGTAAAAGGTCCATTAATAAATTTATAATTTAATTTTTCCTCACCATCAATTTTTTCTATTCTAGGAATAATCTGACCAATAAAATCTGAATATGTATAATCTGGATGAAAAACTACTCTTTCCATTCTTTCTTCATCTTGACAGTAAAATTCTTTAATAGTATGACTTTTTCCACATCCAGGCAAACCATACAATAAGATATTACTTCCTCCAACTATTCTTTTATTATCTTTATTAATATCTTTCCTTGATTCAAGTATTCTTTTTAAATCAATTACCTCTTTATAAATATCAGTTAATATATCATTTTCAACTTGACTCATTATTCTTTCTCCTACACGAATTTTATCAAAAAAATCATTAAATTTTTTATTAAGATAAATTCCATTTTCATTTTCTAAAACTATATGATATTCTTTTAAAAAAGGTATTATATATGCATATGCATTACGGTGCTTTATTATATTTATTTCCTCACAAATTTTTCCACTTCTTAAATCTTCAATAGATTTTGATAATTTATTACTAGTTTCTATATTTGCTCCATCATTTAGAAATGTAGTTAAAATAAAAAATTCTTTCTTATTCATTGTGGTAAATTTATCTAAAAACGAAATAATTGCTCCATATATTGGTTCACTATTTTCAATCAGATTACTATATTGTATTAATCCGAATTTTTCATATATACTATTCAAAATAATATTAATGGTAGCATCTTCTATATCTTTATATTTAACATATATTTTCAAAAATTCAGCAAAACATTCTCCTGTATATGTAAAAAAGGTTTTTATCTCAATCAGTTGCTTTTTCGTTTGAAAATTAGAATTATTAACCAACCCAGCCTTTCTAAAAAATGGAACTATCATTCTTATTGCCGAACCGTCAAGATTCCCTTGTCTCTTACTTATAGATTCTTGCATTGCTTGATAACTTATTGGTTCAATATTTCTATTATCATTAATCCAATCAATAAGTTCTATTATATTATACAAAGTATTTAATGTATACGAAAAACCTGGATTAGAACACCCTACTAATTCCAATAATTTCACCCATCCCTTCAACTTTATTAACTAATGAAATTATGACTTTTCTGAATTACTTATTTCTAACTTTATTTTCTTTGCAATAGCATATGCTAATAATGGAGGAACTGCATTTCCTATTTGTTTATATTGACTTGTCTTTGAACCCTTAATCTCAAAATCATCACTAAAAGATTGAATTCTAGCACATTCTCTTACTGTAGGTATCCTATTTTCTTTATAATGAAAATAATTTCTATGACCAGTATCTATAGTATTAGACTGTCCTTTACTATACATACGTTGAAATGCTTTATTATATTTTCTAATAGTCCAATATTCTTTTGGTAAATCAGATATTTTTCCTCCATCCTTTATCTTACTAATAATATCTTTTGTTTGCTCAGTATGCTTAGTTATTTCATGATTCTTTATTTTATGGCTATTTTTTCTCATCATTTTTTGATAATTATTTTGTGCTTCAATGGTATATTCAAATTCTGATGGTGGATTAACTTTATTATCAAGTGTTGGTAAATCAGACAAAGCTTCTTCGCAAGTAACTTTATGTTCTTTTTCTTTTGGAAACTCAAATTTTATATCTTTTATTCCTACAAAAAATACTCTATTTCTATTTTGTGGAACTCCAAAATCTGCAGCATTTATTATTTTATATTGAACATTATAACCCAATTTTTCAAATCTTTTTATTATATCATTTTTAAAAATTCCATTATTTAAAGTTGTTAATCCTTTTACATTTTCAATCAAAAAAAATTTAGGTTGAACTTTTTCTACTATTCTACAATATTCAAGATATAAATGATTTCTTGGATCATTTATATCTCTTGTTCCTACAGTACTATACCCTTGACAAGGAGGTCCACCAATAATTCCTACAATATCATTATTTTTTGTAAAAGCATTTAAATATTCTTCACTTAAATTGTGAATATCTTCACATATAGCAACTGGATTTTTATGATTATAATTATATGTCTCTATAGCATCTTTCCAATTATCTATTGCTAAAGCAACTTCAAAACCTGCCATTTCAAATCCTCTACTAAGTCCACCACAACCACAAAATAAATCTATAATTTTATTTTTCATTTTCTAATACCTCTTTTAATGTCTCTGCTATTGCCTTTGATAATAATGGTGGTACTGCATTCCCAACTTGCCTATATTGTGCAGTTCTAGAACCTTTAAAAATAAAATCATCATTAAAAGACTGTATTCTAGCTGCTTCTCTAACAGTAGGTATTCTATTATATATTGGATGAAAATAATTGCTATGAGAATTTCCTGTATCTATAGTCACTGATACATCTTTTTCATTTAGTCTCTTATATGCTGATGAATGCCTATTTTCTCTGTTATTGGCAAACATTTCTTTAGGTATATTTCTCCAGTTACCACCTTGTTCAACATAAGCAATTCTATCTTGTACAATTTGAGCAGGATATCTTACTTCATGATTAAATATTTCACTATGTTTAGTTCTTAAATACTTTTGATAGTCAGTATGTGGTTTTTCTTTTAAAATAAACTTTTCTTGATAGTCTAATCCTTCTAAACAATATAACTCTCCTATTGCTTCTTTAACAGTTACAATTTGATTATTTTTTTTTATTTTATCAAAATCAAATTTAGTATTTTTGGTTATAACAAAAAAATTCCTTAATCTACGTTGAGGGACACCATATTCAGATGCATCTAATACTTTATGTGTAATATTATATCCTCTATCTTGAAAAATTTTATAAATTCTTTTTTTAGCATATCCATTATTATTTGTTACTATGCCTCTTACATTTTCTATGACAACTGCTTTTGGCTGAGCCAAGTCAACAAATTTTACGAATTGAAAAAATAACTTATTTCTTTCATCTTCTGTTTCCTTTTTATATCTGTTTGCACTAGAAAATCCTTGACATGGAGGACCACCAATAATAACATCTATATCTTTCAATTCACCAAATTTTTCAACAATTATATTACTATCCATATTTAATAAATCAAAACATATTCCTTTAGAGTTATTAAAATTTTGATTATATGTTTTTATTGCATCTTCATTAAAATCTACCCCACCAACTATATTATATCCTGCTAATCTAAATCCCTCACTTAGTCCACCACAACCACAGAATAAATCTAATACATTTAACATACTATCCTATTGCTCCTTATTAATTGTAAATATTTTTAATTTTTGTAAATATTTTAATAATTTTATCTTGTATCAAAACATATTTTTAATAATTCTTTTTCATAGTAACAATCTTTTTTTATTATTTCAATAATTACTTATACAATTGAATATTTTTTACTAATTATTATTTTTAATATTCATCTATTTAATAAATTTTATTCTTATTAGAAAATTTATAATATATTCATAAATACTAAATATATTTTATTTGTATATAAAAATAAAAAGGAATAATTTTTTATTCATTCCCCTTTATCTTAATGCTATTCCCATTAACACTTATCTTATCAAAGCTATTTAAGAACTTAGAAAATTGATTATATCCTTCTGCCTTAAAACTGAAATTAGGATATTTTACTTTTATTGCTTCAAGAATAAAGCCTATATTCTTTATTTTTTTCTTGTTATTTTCAACAACATCAATTATAAATTTTTCAATCTCA
>JALFQD010000350.1 GCA_022785265.1 Clostridium sp.
TTTAATTAAACACGTTCAGCAATTTCATAAAGAAGTCTTTCAGTCTTTTCCCATCCTAAACATGGGTCAGTTATAGATTTACCATAAATATGTTCATCTATCTTTTGACATCCATCTTCAATATAACTTTCAATCATAACACCCTTAACTAATTTTTTAAGTTCAGGATTATAATCTCTGCTATGAAGAATTTCATGTACTATACGAGGTTGTTCAGCAAACTTTTTACCAGAGTTAGAGTGGTTTGCATCTACTATAACAGCTGGATTTGGGAAGTCATGCTTTTTGTATAAATCAAGAACTCTTAATAAGTCTTCATAGTGGTAGTTTGGAATATTATTTCCATGCTTATTAACAGAACCACGCATAATAGCATGTGCATAAGGATTACCACTTGTGCTTACTTCATTATCTTTGTATATAAAGTCATGTTTACAGTGAGCAGCAGTAATAGAATTAAACATTACTGATAAATCTCCACTTGTTGGGTTTTTCATTCCTACAGGAACATCAACACCACTTGCAGTAAGTCTATGTTGTTGATTTTCTACGCTTCTTGCACCAACAGCTACATATGTTAATAAATCTCCACAATAAATGTGATTACATGGATATAACATTTCATCAGCAGGTGTAAGATATGTTTCTTTTATTGAACGTATAAACATCTTTCTTATTGAAAGTAATCCTTCAACCATATTTGGTGATTTTTCAGGGTCTGGTTGGTGAAGCATACCTTTATATCCTTCTCCAGTAGTTCTAGGCTTATTTGTGTATATTCTAGGAACTATAAAAAGCTTGTCTTTAACTTTTTCATTTACTTTTGCTAATCTATTTATATAGTCACATACTGAATCTTCATTATCAGCAGAACAAGGTCCTATAATAACAACAAATTTGTCACTTTCTCCAGAAAATATTTTTTTGATTTCTTCATCTCTTTCAGCCTTAACCTTTTTTAAGTTTTCAGCTAGAGGAGTCATATCTATTATTTCCTCAGGAGATGGTAGTTTTCTAATGTTTGTAAAACTCATTACATAACCTCCTATTTTACTGTCTAATATAACTATAATATAATTATTGGCAAAACTGGTCAAGTTTTTTAGAGATAATTAATTAAAAAAAGTTAAATATAAGTAATTACGTTGCTTTTTCTAATTAAGATAATATAAAATTATTAAAGAAGAATATCTATGGGAGTGAAATATTAATGATAACTTTTGAAGAAATAAAAAATAATGAGCATATAAAAACTTATATAAAAAAGGCAGATGAATCATTGATAGCTTTAGGATATACAGAGCATAGCTTTGCACATGTTACTAAAGTTTCTGAAATGGCAAAGGAGATATTATTAAAATTAGGATATCCCAAAAGAGAAGCAGAGCTTGCACAAATAGCTGGTTATCTTCATGATATAGGGAATGTTATAAATAGGGTAGACCATGCTCAAAGTGGAGCAGTTATGGCATTTCGTATTTTAGATAAATTAGGGGCAGAGCCAGAAGAAATTGCTACTATAATAACAGCTATAGGGAATCATGATGAAGGAACAGCAGTTGCTGTAAATCCAGTAGCAGCTGCATTAATACTTGCAGATAAGACTGATGTAAGAAGGTCTCGTGTAAGAAATTCTGATTTATCTACATTTGATATACATGATAGGGTAAATTATGCAGTAGAGGAATCCTCAACAACAATTTCAGAAGATAAAAAAGCAATAATATTAGATTTGAAAATAAATACAGAAATTTCTTCAGTTATGGATTATTTTGAAATATTTTTAGATCGTATGCTGCTTTGTAGGAAAGCAGCAGAAAAACTAAATCTAAAATTTCAGCTTATTATAAATAATCAAATCCTCTTATAAGAAAATTATAATTCATCTTTATCTGATGTTATTGATTTTATAAGAACCTTTAAGTTTGGAAAAAATTTATGTAAAATTATAGAAACTAAAAGTAAAAAAACCATAAAATTGGCTATAGCTAAATCAAACCTATCAAAACTTTTTTCAGAAGTATTACTATTGCCAGATGAAGAATTATTAGTATTCTTGTTTAAAGAGTTTGAAGTAGGAGTAGTTGTTTTGTTTTCATCTTTAGCTGTTAATGTTTCAGAAGAAGTACTTGTTGTTGTTTCTAGCAAGGCAGAAGAAGTAGAAGTTTCTAAGTTTGGTTCAGCAGTAGATGTTTCAGAATCAATATTATTTTTTGTTGTATCTGTTGAGTCTTTTTTTGAAGAAGATTCTTCAGTTTCATTATTTTTATTATAATAATCATTTCCACCATTTGTAATATTATCTGTCTGTTTATAAGTATCTTTATTTGAAACATTATCTATATCATTATAGTTATTTGAAGAAGGATTAATAGTTATAATTTCATCTTCCTCTCCTTCAGGAATCAAGTAATCATTTAATTTAATAATTTCATAAGAACTATTTTGTTTTTTATTACAATTAGTATTTTCTAAATATTCAGAAAGATTTCTGCTATTTGATACATTGGCGCTAACAGAGTATTTTCCTGATATTATTATTGTAAAAGCTATAAAAAAAGTTAATAATATTTTATTTATGTATTTCAAAACTATCCCCCCCACTCAAGTATTATATCATATACTAAAGAAAATTTTATTAAAAAATATAATATAATGGAAAAATAAGTGGATAAAAAGAGAATTTTTGATATATAATATATATATTAAGAAGGAGATGATTATTATGTTAAAAAGTTTAGGCGAAGATTTAAAGAAAATAATGTTAGCAGGAATCGGTGCAGTTGCAGTTACATCAGAAAAATCAATGGAGCTAATAGATGACCTTGTAAAGAAAGGTCAAGTTACTGTTGAACAAGGAAAAGAACTTAATGAAGAATTAAAGAGAAATATAAAGACAAAAGTACAAGATGCAGTAAATGAACATGTAAATGTTACAGTAGTAACTAAGGAAGATGGAAACATATTGGATAAACTAGATACATTAAGTGAAGAAGAACTTCAAGCTGTAAAGGCAAAGCTTGATGCAATTGAAAAACAAAAGAATACTACCTCAGAAGAAGGCATTTCTGAAAATTAAAATATCGATAATATACCATATTAGAGACTAGAAAAAAGTTACAAAAAAACTTGCAATAGAAATATAACTATGATAGAATAATAAATGTAGAAATACAAAAAATTTAATTAAAGATTTAGTAGATAATAATGCTCTCCTAATTTAGAGACTTAATTAATCGAATGGTCTTTAAATATGGAGGAAATGAAAATGGAAGATAAGACTTTAGTATGTGTTGAATGTGGTGAAGAATTTGTATTCACAGTTGGAGAACAAGAATTCTACAAAGAAAAAGGATTTGAAAATGAACCTAAGAGATGTCCAAAATGTAGAAAAGCAAAGAAAGCAGCTCAACAAAACAGAAAATAGTTTGAAAAGTTTAAAGACCACAAGATTTATCTTGTGGTTTTTTTGATATAATAAATTGAAAATAATATTAGAACAAAAATGGAGGAAAATATGAGTACATTTAATGTAGAACTAAAAAAGGTTGTTGATGATTCTTATGATATAGAGATAGGTTTTAACTTAGAGGATAAACTTATTAAAGATTTAAAAACAGGATTAGTTGGAAGTATAAAAAAGTTTGCATTAGTAACAGATAGCAATGTAAAAGAATTATATGCTGAAAAAATACATGAAAAATTAAAAGAAGCTGGATATAATACAGATTTATTTGTATTTGAAGCTGGAGAAAAAAGTAAAACAAGAAAAACTAAAGAAGAAATAGAAGATGCAATGTTAGAGAAAGGGTATCGTAGAGATTGTTGTATTATTGCAATTGGAGGAGGAGTAGTTACTGACTTAGCAGGTTTTGTAGCAGGAACTTTTGGAAGAGGAGTACCATTTATTAATTATGCAACTACTTTATTATCAGCAGCTGATGCCTCTGTAGGAGGAAAAACTGCTGTTGATACTCCACTTGCAACTAACCTTATAGGTTTATTTAATCAGCCTAAAAAAGTTTATATAGATATAAGGGCTTGGAATACATTACCAAAGCGTCAAATATATAGTGGACTTGCAGAAACAATTAAACATGCTTGTATAAGTGATAAGAACTTTTTTGAATACATAGAAAAAAACATAGAAGAAATTTTAGCATTAAAGCAAGATGTTTGTGAACATATTGCAGAAGAAAATTGTAAAATAAAATATAAAGTAGTAATGAAAGATGAAAGAGAAAGTGGTTTAAGAGAAATCTTAAATTTAGGACATACAGTTGGAAGAGCAATTGAAACAGTAAGTGAATATAAGCTTTTACACGGAGAAGCATTATCAATTGGACTTGTCGCAGAGGTTAAGCTTGCTTATAAGCTTGGATATGTTACAGAAGAAGAGAGAGATAGAGTTATTAAATTATTAGAAAAAGCAAATCTTCCAATTAGAATTCCAGAATATATTGATAGAGAGGCATTAGTTAAAAAGCTTTATACTGATAAAAAAGTAAGAGATGGAAAACTTAGATTTGTTATTCAAAAGGGTATTGGAAATATAGTTGAATTTGAAAATGGACAATTTGCTACTCCAATAAAAGAAGAGATAGCAAGAGAAATAATTTATGATATTTAAAGAAAAATAATTTTAATATAAAGATTATGTTAAGAAACTATTTGCAGTATTTTCGTAATATATATATTATAGTAAAATAAACATGATTTCATTTTGGGTTGCTGAAAAGGGGCAGAAATTCATAGAAAGGAGAGTGTGTACAAGCATTCTCTTTTTTTAATATTGAATTTTTAAATAAAAAAAGATAAAATCAAATACATTTTAGTATTGATTTTATCTTCTGCTCTTGGCTGAGGTAGTAGGATTCGAACCTACGATAATCAGAGTCAGAGTCTGACGCCTTACCACTTGGCCATACCCCAAAGACAACTGATATTATATCATATAGTAATAAAAAATCAAATATATTTTTTTAAATTTAGAATAATAATGAAAAATTAGAATTATATAAAAATGTTAATTTTTTGATAATATTTAATATTAATAAATTTGTAAGGAAATAAATAATGATTTTTGTAAATTAAAGGAATTTATGTACTTGACTAATAAGTGTATAAACTGATAAATTAGTAATATATTTAATCTGCTTTTATTTTAAGAAACAAATTTGTATAGAGTATAATAGCTTTATAAAAATTTATGAGGTGAGAATATGAAAAAGGTAATAGCCATTGTAACATCTGCATTATTATGCTTTGGTTTGGTTGGATGTAAAGGTTCTAATAAAGAAAATGAAACAACTACTGCAGAAAAAAATGAAACAACAACATCTACAGTAGCACAAAAAGAAACAAAAGTGTTTCATGAAGATAAAGGAACTGCTACATATGATAATTTTTTAGAAGTTAAAGTTGGAGAAGATTATGATGGAGTAGTAAAAGAATTAGGAGAACCTAATAAATTAGTTACTGAAGGAGATACTAATACATATTTTTGGTCACTAGAAAATGGTGGAAGTATATCAGTTATAGTTGATGATGGAAAAATAGTTAGTATGTCTCAAGGCTTATTAACAGGAGAAAGTACAAGCATAACTATTGACCAATATAATCAGCTTCAAGAAGGAATGACTGTTGAAGAGGTACAAGCAATTGCAGGGGCAGGAACTTTAACAACAGAAGAACAAATGGATGGATATGTAAGAACCTTCTACTCTTACAGAAATGAAAATAATTCTAGTGCAATAATAACTTATCATGATGGTAAGCTTTATTCAAAGTGTCAAAATAATTTAGACATATAAAATTTAATAAAGTAATTTTTTATGAAATAAAAGAGAGCTCTTTGTATTTAAAAAGCATAGAGCTTTCTTTTATTTTATTTTATTGAATTTAATTCATTAATAGCAGATTGAATATATTATCTTAATAATGAAAATTTAGCTTTATTTTAAATTCTATAAGTCAAATAATAAAAAATTATTGTTAAATATGGTTGAGAAATATTTTGGAAACGATTATAATTAACTAGTATAAGAAATTTTATGCAATTTGTATGAGGAGGAGAGTTTATGAAAAAATTTAAAGAACAAGGCATTAAACATAAGTTAAGTATTGTTATGGCAGTTATATTTTTCTTAGGTTTAATACCAGTAAAAAATTTAATTGCTACAGCTACTGAATCTTTAGCTTTAGGACCAGTAGTTAATCCAGATGGAACAGTAACAATAAGTTATCAATATGATGGCGATGAACTTTATATTAATGGGGATTTTACAGGATGGAATTTCCAAAAAATGACTAAAGGGGAAGACAATATATTCTCTTACACAACAGAAGTGTTAGGTGTAGGTTCTTATGGATATAAGTTTTCACCAGAAGCAGCATGGGGAAATGATTTTAACCAAGCTGGAGAAACTGGTGGAGCACCAAATAGCTCATTTGAAATTAAAGCTTTAGGTGCTACATTAAATGGAAATGGAACTGCCACATTTAGAGTAAAATATGATGGTGATGAATTATACCTTGTTGGAAGCATGAACAATTGGTCAGAAGCAATTCCAATGACTAAGGGAACTGATGAAGTATTTGAAACTACTATTGATGTTGAAGAAGGTAAAACTTATGAATATAAGTATAAAGTAACATCAGATATGTCAGATTGGTCAACTGGTTCATTTAATCAAGATGGTGGAGAAAGCAATTCTTCTTTAAAAGTGCCAGGAAAAGTAACAGCTTATGCTCCAGTAGTTAATGGAGATGGAACTGTAACACTTTCTTATGCTGATATTAGTGCTTCAAATGTATATTTAGCAGGTGATTTTGTAAACGAAGTTTGGAATCCAACAGGTCTTGCAATGACAAACAATGGTGAAGGATTATGGACTATTACAATTGGACAAGATGAATTAAGCAAATATTCAACTGGTGACCAAGTACAATACAAATTTGTTGTTAATGGTACTCAATGGGTAACAGATCCAAGCAATTCAGAAATAGCAAACGGAAATTCTGTATTTACTTATCAAAAATTTGATTCTGCTTCAGCTCCAATATTAAATGGTAATGGAACAGTTGTATTTAGTTTTAAAGATGATTCAGCTTCTTCTGTATCAGTTGCTGGAGATATGAATGGTTGGGATTCAACAGCAACTCCAATGACAAAAAATGAATTTGGAGTATGGACAGCAGTTTTTGAACCAGCTGAAGGAACTACACAAATTGTATACAAATATGTAGTTGATGGAAGTAACTGGCTTCAAGATCCAAATGCTCTTGATTCTATAGGAGACGGATTTGGAGGTTCAAATTCAGTATTTAACTTAACAGGACAAGTAGTTGAACATAAAAAAGTAATATTAAAATATGTAAGAGAAGATGGAAATTATGATGGCTGGTGTTTATGGAACTGGTCAACAGGATTAAAAGAAGGACAAGTAGATTTTGAGGTTAAAGATGGAGTTGCAGTTGCAACATTTGATATATCTGATGATTGTAAGAGTGTTGGATTTAAGATAATGAAAGACAACTGGGCACAAGTTGATGTTGATTCAGATAGATATATAGAAGTTGACCCAAATGCAATGGTTACAAAGGTTGTTGTGACAAGTGGTCAATTAGATATGTTTGTAGTACCTCAAGTAAAAGAATTAGAAATCAAT
Organism: Clostridium sp.; assembly: GCA_022785265.1. Taxonomy (GTDB): domain Bacteria; phylum Bacillota; class Clostridia; order Clostridiales; family Clostridiaceae; genus Clostridium. The sequence continues at coordinate 7,671 of JALFQD010000350.1, forward strand.
CCAGGAAGATTTGATTTTGAATTTAGAGATAATGATTTATACAATAAAGATTCTCAAGAAAATGTTGAAAGTGTTAAAGTAGTTGTAACATATGAAGATGGAACAGTTAAAGAAGTTCCAATGGAATATGATAGCCAAAATGAATATTTCACAGGTTCATATTTAAATGACAACATGAAAGAAGGAACTTATTCATATAAGTTTGTTGAAGTTGTTGATGGTGAAGAAAAAGTAAGTGAAGAAAAAACTTTTGAATACAAAGTAAGAGATATAAGTGTAAAAGCTTCTGTAGACCCTTACAATGTAACTTCTAAAGATAATACTGTTGTTTCAGTTGAATTAACAGGAAAAAATATAGATAAAGATTCAATAAGAAAAGTTTACATGGATTTATCATCAGTAGGTGGTAAAGAAGAAACTAAGATGGATTTAAGCTTATTAGATAATGGTAAGTTTAGACAAACAATTGCTATAACAGATAGCACAACAGCAGGAGTTAAAACTATCCCAGTTGTAGTAGTAGATGTAAATGGACAAGAACATAAAACTACATTCGAAATCAATGTAAAGACTAAGGTTTCATCTGGAAGCAATTTAGATTTTGATTTTGATGAAGCAAGTATATATCAAATACTTACAGACAGATTCTTAAATGGAAATACATCAAATGATGATCCAAATGGAAATAATTATGACAAGACAGCTCCATATACTTATCATGGTGGAGATTTTGCAGGAATTACTCAAAAAATTAAAGATGGATATTTAACTGATTTAGGAATTAATACAATATGGATTAGTCCAATAGTTGAAAATACAGATGTATCACAAGGTTATGCAGAAGATGGTGGACAATATTCATATCATGGATACTGGGCAAAAGACTTTACAGTATTAGATCCTCACTGGGGAACTATGGAAGAGTTTAAAGAACTTATAGATGTTGCTCATGAAAATGGAATAAAAATAATGGTAGATGTAGTTCTTAACCACTCTGGATATGGAACAGAAGAACTTTTTGGAGATATGCTTAGAAGTGAAGATGGTGGAGATATCTACACTAATGCTTCATCAGGATTACCAGATTTCAGAACAGAAGACCCAGCAGTTAGAGCTAAGCTTATAGCATGGCAATTAGATTGGTTAAATAAGGCTAAGACAGAAAAAGGAAATACAATTGATTACTTTAGAGTAGATACAGTAAAACACGTTGAAGATGCAACTTGGAAAGAATTAAAATCAGAATTAACTAAGGCAAATACTCAATTTAAGATGATTGGTGAATTCTATGGTGCAGACTACAACACAGATGGTGGACAATTACAAAGTGGACAAATGGATGCATTACTTGACTTCTCATATAAAAATTATGCTACTAACTTTGTAAATGGTAAAGTAGAAGATACAAGTAAGACATTAGATGAAAGAGCATCAAAATTAAATAATTCTTATCTTTTAGGACAATTCTTAAGTAGCCATGATGAAGATGGATTCTTAACTAGAGTTGATAATAATTTAGGAAAACAAATGGCAGCTGCCTCTCTTCAAATTACTGATAAGGGTATTCCAGTAGTTTATTATGGTGAAGAACTTGGAATGACTGGCTTAAATGGAATGGAAAACAAAGATGGCAACCGTTATGATATGGACTTTAGTAAGGCAACTGATGATAATGTTGTTTATAATCACTATAAGAAGCTTTTAAATACTAGAGAAAGATATTTATCAGTATTTGCTAAAGGTGATAGAAAAACTATAGCTGGAAGCGATGAAGAACAATTCTCAGCATTTGAAAGAAATTACAATGGACATACTCTTCTTACATTAATAAATGTTAGTGATGAAGCTAATAATGTAACAGTTAA
>JALFQD010000057.1 GCA_022785265.1 Clostridium sp.
AGAGGAGCTGTCCTTAGTACGAGAGGACCGGGATGGACTGACCTCTGGTGCACCAGTTGTTCCGCCAGGAGCACAGCTGGGTAGCTAAGTCGGGAAGGGATAAACGCTGAAAGCATCTAAGCGTGAAGCCCACCTCAAGATTAGATTTCCCATAGCATAAGCTAGTAAGACCCCTTGAAGAACACAAGGTTGATAGGTCAGAGGTGTAAGTATGGTAACATATTTAGCTGACTGATACTAATAGGTCGAGGGCTTGACCAAATAAAAACTGAGAATATAAATTTAAAGGAAACTTGACTCACAAGATTTGCCAAGTACTTTCTTTTAACTAAATCAAAGATTTAGAAAAAAATCTATGTGCAATTTTCAGAGAATTTATCTCTATAAAATAATATTCCGCGATAGCTCAATGGTGGAGCACTCGGCTGTTAACCGATAGGTTGGAGGTTCGAGCCCTCTTCGCGGAGCCATTAGATTACTAGCGATGTATATCATCGCTTTTTTTTCTATATTAAATAAAAAGTGTAAAGGAGAATACAATGGAAAATAAAGTTTTAGCTGTAGTTGCAGGCGTTGAGATTACTCAAAATGATTTAGAAGAAATAATAATGAGATATCCAGAAGATAAGAGAGGATATTTCAATAATGAACAAGGAAAAAAACAACTTTTAGAACAAATAATAGCTTTTGAATTATTTAATAAGTTTGGATTAGAAAGCAATATTGATAAGACTGAAGAATACAAGAAAGAAATTGAAAAAGTAGAAAAAGATATTTTAACTCAAATGACAATAAATAAAGTTCTTTCAGATATAGTAATTACTGATGAAGATATGAAAAAATATTATGAACAAAATAAGGCTCAATTTAAAAAGCCAGAAACTATATCAGCTAAGCATATATTAGTTAGCGATATGGAAGAAGCAAATTCAATTAAAAAAGAATTAGACAATAATTCTATTTCTTTTGAAGAAGCTGCTAAAAAGTATTCATCATGTCCTTCAAAAGAACAAGGTGGAGACCTTGGTGAATTTGGTAGAGGAATGATGGTGCCAGAATTTGAAAAAGCTGCATTTGAATTAGAAATAGGAGAAGTAAGTGAACCAGTAAAAACACAATTTGGATATCATATAATTTTGGTAGAATCTAAGAATGAAGCAAAAGAAAAGGAATTTGACGAAGTTAAAGATATGATATTTAATCAAATGAATCAACAAGCTCAACAAAAGAAATATATTGATATGATTATGCAATTAGAAAGTAAATATGGTGTTGAAAGAAAGTAATAATTAGGAATTTACTCTAATTTTTGTATACTATCAAGAAATTATATCATTTGCTAATTTGTATATGGCTTGTAAAGCTAAAATAGTAAAGCTTAATAAAAGAAACAAGTTTAAAAATTTAAAAGTGTGAATTATTACTTTGTGTTGACTTAGAGCCAGCAGGGCGGAAAAAGCAAAATAATAATTCACACTTTTTTATTCTTTAGGAAATTATATATTTTGAAAACTATGGATAACTTGTTAAGTTAATAATAAAGCTTAATAAAAGAAACAAGTTTAAGAATTTCCTTTCATTTATTTAGAAAGTTTTAATTATTATTTTGCGTTGACTTGGAGCTTGTCGACGGAAAAAGCAAAATAATAATTAAAACTTTTTTATAAAAAGAGATTTTTAATTTTTATATCATTAAAATTACATATATATTCATCAGCAGTTTTTATTAAATCTTCTTTTTGGTATTCTGCATATTTATCATGAACTGCAAATACTTTCATATTTGCTAGTTTAGCACCTTTAACAGCTTCTAAAATATCTTCAAATACTAAACATTCTTCTGGAGAAACTCCTAACCTTTTTGAAGTTAAAAGATAAATATCAGGACAGTTTTTACCATTTTCAACTTCATCAGTAGTGCTTATGATGTCAAAATAATCATAGACTTTTACACAGTTTAAGGCAGCTGAAGATAATTTTTTTGAATTACTAGTTGCTAATGCTATCTTTATATTTCTAGATTTTAAAAATTTTAATAAATCTAGTGCCCCTTCTTTTAAAGATATATCATTTGAATAATGTTTATATGCCATTTCATACCAAGTATTTAATATTTCTTCAATTGATTCTGAAATATTAAATTTAGTTTTAAAATAATAAGCAGTCTGTTCAAAACTAAGATGATTTATTTCATCTTTTAAATTTTCTGGAATAGACAAACCTTTCATATTAAAATATTCTGTATCAACCTTATCCCAAATCCACATAGAATCTATTAAAGTTCCATCCAAGTCAAAAATTACAGCTTTAATTTTTTTTTGCATAAACTTTCTCCTTTAAAAATATTATAAATTTTTTATTAGTTCATATAAATATAAATATAATATAAATTATAACAAAAGCAAGAATATATATAGTAAATTAGGAAATAATAATTAATATAATATTAGAATAGAAAGGAGATAAAAATGAAAATAATTATTGGAATTATATATGTTTTTGTTAACATACTTTTTTTGGCATTATTTAAATCTTCTAAAAAAGCAGATATATATATGGATAAATTAAAAAA
>JALFQD010000012.1 GCA_022785265.1 Clostridium sp.
TCCTATAGAAGTAATCAGTAATGTTTTAGACGTCATTAATGTATTAGATAAAAATTATGGAGATGAAAGAGATATTGAAAACGATTTAGGTGGATATGTAGTTATAGCAGAAAATATCGTAGATATCGAAATACTGAAACAAGATAAGTTAAAAGGATTAGTAGCAGAATATACAGACATAATTGAATGTAGTGAAGGAGTTAATTGGACTTCTTCACTATTTTTGCTTTCAAGTGATTATACAATTGTAGTAATAACTACAGAAGAACTTTCTAAGTTCCTACTAGAATGATGGAGGGAATAGATGAATAAGAAAATAATTAAACAGACTAAGTATTGTAATATTTTAGAGCAAGTTAAGGTTGCTGATAATGAATATACTTATACTGTAGAAAAGATATATATTAAAGCATTAAGAAGAAAAGAATTAAGATTTTGTGTATATAAGTGTACTAGGAGAGGGGATGAAACATATATTCCGAGAAGTTTAGATGTAACAGAAGAGGAATTTCAAGAATTAATAGTACAGGCAATAAGAACTAATATGTTTTCAAAAGAATTTATAACAGCTATAAAAGAAGAATTGATTAAGGAATAAAGAGAGGATAAATAGAAATGATTAGTAATGAAAATATAATAATAATGAATGTAGAAAATTCAGAAATAATACAACAATATGCAATAAGAGAAATTAAGAAAATATTAGATAAATATAAGAAAATTGATGTAGAAGAAATAAGAAGTTTAGAGAAATTAATTAGTAGTATAAGTAATGAAGAATTAAAAGAAGAATTCTTAAATGATTGGAGTATGTCGGTAAAGTTAGCAAAAGAAATTGGAGATAATGAAGTTGATGATAGAATAGTTTCTATGTACCAAACTCTGAAAGGTAATGGACTAGAAGATTTATCAATAGATTATGTTATTAATTGGTGTGATAAATTAGATAGCAATGGATATGTAATGATTGATGATTATAGTATGCTTTATAAAAGTTCAGCTAATTTAAAAGATATTGCAAGAGAGCTATTAGATGATATGCTTGATGATGCAATTCATGTTGATTCTTTAATAGATAAAGATTCTTTAGCCGAATATTGGATAGAGCAGACCAGTAAAGAAGAGGTAATAGATGACTTAATTAGGGGAAATAATATTGAAGAATTATTAGGACTTATTCCAGAAACTATATATGAAGATGAATATGATAATTATTTATATTCTGAAATAGATTGTTAAAGAGGTTATATCTTAGTTAATAAGGTATGACTTCTTTTATTTTAAGGAGAAGAAAAAGCATGAGAAAAAGAATTTTATGCATAGGGATAATCAGAGCTGGAAAGCTTGTAATAAAAACTGATAATGAGGGGATAAGAAAAGATGTTTAATAAAAGTAATAGATACATGACTAAAGGAATAAACCAAACATTAGATATTTCATTACAGATAATGTTATGGCAGATAATTGATGATTTTAAAGATACAAAGGAAATAGAGCTAGATTATCTACAAGTTTTTAAGATAAGAAGAAATAAAAATGAATTAATAATAGAGCATACACAAGAAGTGCCTGAATACAAGAAAGTTTATTTGTTTAATAATTTAGGTAGTTTAATAGAAGAAGATTTAAAGATATTCATAATTGATGAGAATGAGTATAATATAATGCTTTTAGCAGAGGAGTATTAAAATGGATATATTAACAGTGTTGAAGATAATAGGTTTAGTATTACAACTAATAGCTAGTGGGCTATCAGAAAGTCAAGCAGTAGAAAAAGCTTCAGCTATGGTTGGAGTATCTGAAAGTTTTATAAGGAAGATAATAAAGAATATAAATTAATTAAAAACTCACTTAATATTTACTAAATTTTATATAAATATTAAGTGAGTTTTTTACAAGGATAATATAGTGGAGGGTATTTTTTTTACTATAAGAGAGAAAGATATCGTTGCTATCGTATTATACATATAACGATAATAACGATATTTTATGTACAAGTAGGAAGAGGTAAAAAAATAAATAAAAAAATATTTATGCAAAAATCATAAGAATTTATGTATAAAAATTCAAATGGAAATAAAATACATAAGAGTGAAAATAGCTATAAACCTAGTAAAATCAATGGGTTTAAGGGGATGGGGTTAAGAGCAAGGAAATCCAGGCATAAAAATTTGCTTAGGTTTTGATGCCAGGAAGTCTTGGGGTTGAGGGTGATGAGTGCAATTGAAAAATAGTGAATTAAAATACGTGTAACCCTTGATATACAAAGGGTTGAGGGTATTTACATATAAAAAAATATTGGTATAATACAAAATATAAAGTAAATAAAACAAAGCTAGCTATGAATAAATATAAATAAAAATTCAAAATTATTTATAGGGAAAGATTGCGAATCGATTTATACTACGCAATTTAGTAAACGATTACAAAGATTTAGGAGGAAATAAAATGATTAGTAGAAATTCAGAATTAAGAGAAGAAGTAATGAAAGGGTTAAAAGTTTTAGAAAAGATGGAAATTCCATTAGAGGTTAGAATGCTTAAAACAAAAAAAGGAACTAGAAGTGGATACTATATTGATAAGGACAAGCTTTTAAGTGATATTCAAGAACATGATGGTGTAGATAATATTTTTTTCACACTTAATGTTTTTTCAGATGATTTAATGGCAAGAGCAAAGGATAGGTTACTAAATTATGCACAACATACTACATCAGATTCAGATATTATAAGAAGAAAATTATTACTTATTGATATTGACCCATGCAGAGCATCAGGAATTTCATCAACTGATGAAGAACTTGAATATGCTAATAAAGTTGCTGAGGAAGTTAAGTTGTTTTTAAATGATAACGAATTTCCACAGCCAGTTAAAGCATGTAGTGGAAATGGGTATCACTTATTGTACAAGTTAGATTTACCTAATACTAAGGAAGTAACTGAAAATATAAAAGTTTTTTTACAAGTGTTAGATAATAAATTCAGTACAGAGAAAGCAAAAGTCGATACTACTAATTATAATCCAGCTAGAATAACCAAGCTTTATGGAACTATTGCTTGTAAAGGAGATAGCATTGAAGGCAGACCTCATAGAAGGTCAAAGATTGTAGAAATACCAGAAAAGTTTGAGGTAGTAAATGAAGCTTTAATAAACAAAATAGCAGAGCTTATGCCTAAGAAGGAAAATAAAACTCAAGCTAAAAAGCAAAATAATACTAGTAAAATTCAAGGTGAATTTGATGTTAAGGAATGGCTAGATAAGCATGGAATAGAGATACATAGGATAAAAGAGGAAGGTGATAGAAAGTGTCATGTATTAAAACAATGTCCTTGGAATTGTAATCATACGGATACATCAGCATCAGTAACCCAATTTAAAGATGGAGGGATTAGTGCAATATGCCATCATGATAGTTGTTCAGAGGAAAATTGGGAAAGTCTAAGAGAACTTTATGAGCCTAAAGCCAAAAGAAAAAAATCTAAAGTTTCTGAAACTAATCCTAAAGAGGAGAAGAAAAGCCAAGCAGATATAATGATTGAAATGGCAATGAAGGAAGAAGATGAGTTTTTCCATGATGAATTAAATGAAAAGTATGTAGCTATAAAGAGAGGAGGAAATCCGTTAGTACTTAAAATTAATGGACAGGACTATAAATCTTTTTTAGTTAAGCGATTTTTCAAGGAAACTAAAAAAGCTCCATCTAAAGATTCAATTAATCAAGCAGTAAGTGTATTAGAGGCTTTAGCTCAATATGATGGAGAAGAGATTAATGTAGCTAAAAGGTGTACGGAAAGAGATGGAGCTATTTATTATGACCTAGGTAATAAGGAATGGTCGTTCATAAAAATTACTAAGGAAGGTTGGAAGATTGATAATAGTGGACAAATATTATTTACAAGACGTAAGACAATGAAACCACAGGTTTTACCAGAAGAGTATGATGACATATCTATAATTAATAAACATTATAGATTTAAGACAGATGAAGATAAAATTTTACATACGGTTAGTACTGTTACTAAATTTTTAAGTATAGGAAACCCAATAATAGTTTATCATGGCGAAAAGGGAGCATCAAAAACAACTACCATGAGAATGGATAGAAGCATAGTTGACCCATCAGCAAGAGATGTAATATCAATGCCTAAGAGTGCAACAGATTTATCATTAGTTTTACATAATAATTACTTACCATGCTTTGATAACATAGATAGTATTTCGGCAGAAAAGAGCGACATATTATGCACAGCTGCTACAGGGGGAGGATTTAGCAGAAGAAAGCTTTATACAGATGACGAGGAGAATATATATGAGTATAAAGTGCCAGTAATTCTTAATGGAATAAATGTTGTGGCAACAAGACCAGATTTACTAGATAGAAGTTTACTTTTAGGACTTGAAAGAATATCAGAGGATGAAAGAAAGGAAGAAAGTGAAGTATGGGAAGAGTTCAACAGAGATAAACCTAAAATGTTAGGAGCCATATTTAGTACGATATCAAAAGCTTTAACTATTTATCCTAACGTGAAATTAAAGAAGTTAGGAAGAATGGCTGATTTTACTAGATGGGGATATGCAATAGCAGAAGCTTGTGGTATTGGTGGAGAAAAGTTTTTAAAAGCCTACCTTAATAATCAATATAAAGCTAATGATGAAGCCGTTAGCTCCAATCCAATTGCAACAGCAATTATTAGATTAATGGAAAAAACACAGCATTTTGAAGGGTCAGCATCTAGATTATTAGAAGTGCTAAACTCCATTGCAGAAGATGAAAAGATTGATATTCAATCAAAGTTATGGGCAAAAGAACCTAATGTACTTAGTAGAAGGTTAAATGAATTAAAATCTAATCTTCTTATGGAGGGCATAACATTTTCTACAAGCAATACTAGTGTAGGGAGGAAAATTGAAATCCGTAAAAGTCCTAAGGAACTTATTGGTGGACAATCATCAACGGAAATATCAGATATAGCTAATTTTATACAAGCAGAATCAGAAGTAATTGATTTTTAATTTATTAATGACATTATCGTGGTTCAATACTTCGATAATGTCGATATTTTCAGATTAATTAAATTGGAGGAAAGTCAAATGATTAATATCAATGGAAAAATAAACATTTACATAAGAAAAGAGAATAAGTTAGAAAACCTAAAAACAGGTTATGGAAGATTACAATGGCTAAAATATGAGCTTGAAGATAATAAAGAAACAGTAAATATTTTTGTTGATGAATATAAAAAATGTAGTAAGATGATAGAACTTATTAAAGAGATACAAGAGGGAAGCATTGATAATCTTCTTATATGGTCAATAGATGATATAGATAAAGATTATGTAGCAGAGTTAGCTAATGTTATTACTAAATATGAAATACCTATAATAAGTTTCTGTGAATCAAGTTCATGGATAAATCATGTAATTAATAAATCAATAAAAGTAGCTTAATATACATACATAACAAAGGAGAAGATGAACATGGATAGAGAGAAAAAAGTAGATGAAATCATTGAGGTAATATCAGAAATAATATTAAATTATCTATCAGAGAATACTGAAGAGAAGATTACAATAAAAAGGTAGAAAGGTGTAAAACACTAATTAAAACTGAAAATATTGAAGTGATTGAAGTATAAGTAAAACTGGAATTACTCATTGGATTAAATATATATTATTAAACTGATAAGAAGTTCCTAAGATAATTTTTAGGAACTTCAATATTTATCAAAGTAAAGGAAAAGGAGATTATTATGAATAAGAAAAAGATAATAGCAATTTATTGCAGAGTATCAACAATAGAACAAGCCGAAGAAGGTTATAGTATAGATGAACAACAAAGATTATTAATTGAATATGCCAATAAGATGGGGTATGAGATTTATAAATGCTATTCAGATAGAGGAATTAGTGGTAAGAACATTAAGAATAGACCAGCATTAAAAGAATTATTAAAAGATGCAGATGAGGGTAAGTTTGAGATAGTGCTTACATGGAAGATTAACAGGGTTGCAAGAAATATGCTAAATTTGTTAGAGATTGTAGATATGCTTGATAAAAGAGGAATAGCTTTTAGGTCATATTCAGAACAATTTGAAACAGAAACTCCTATGGGGAAATTCTCATTGCATATGATGGGAGCAGTTGGTGAATTGGAAAGAGGTACAATAGCTCAAAACGTAAAAATGGGTATGTGTGCACGAGCTAGAGATGGAAAGTGGAACGGAAATGTTTTACTAGGATATGATTTAGAAGAGGTTAAAGATTCATTAAATAAGAAAAGAAAGGAGACTATACTTGTAATAAATAAGGAAGAAGCAGAAAGTGTAAGATTTATTTTTAATGAGTATGCTAATGGAAAAGGATATAAAGCTATAACTAATAAGTTAAATAAGCTAGGATATAAGACTAAGAAAGGCAATAATTTTTCAGTAGGTTCAATTAAAGATATACTAACTAATCCTACGTATATAGGTAAAATTAGATATAATGTAAGACAAAATTGGTCAGAGAAAAGGAGGCGTGATATTAATGAAAATCCAATATTAGTTGATGGAATACATGAAGCAATTATTGATATAGATACATGGAATAAAGTACAAGCTATTTTAGAAAGCAAGAAAGGAAAACCTTCAAGAATATATGATGGAGAGTATCCATTAACGGGGATATTAAGATGTCCTAAGTGTGGAGCTGGAATGGTTATATCAAGAACTACTAATACTTTGGTTGATGGAACTAAGAAAAGAATAGCTTATTATTCTTGTGGTAACTGGAAGAATAAAGGTACAGCAGTATGCAACTCTAATTCAATAAGATGTGATAAAGCTAATGAATACGTGTTTAATAAGTTATCAGAGTTGTTTACTAATGAAAAAATGGTTAAAACAGTAGTTGCTAATGTAAATAAGGAAAGAGTTCAAAGAATAAATCCAGCTAAGAAGGAGTTAGAAAAACTTGAAAAAGAGCTAGAAAAGATAGAAAAGAAAAAGAATAAAATATTTGAAGCTTATGAGGATGATATACTAACAAAAGAAGAGTTTCAAGATAGGAAGAAAGAACTAAATGAAAGAGCAAAGAAGATTCAGGAACAAAAGCAACCATTACTTGAAATGCTTTCAGATGAAGTAGATGAAAAAATACCATATGAATATATTAAGAGTATATTAGAAAATTTCAGTAAAGTTTTAAATGGCAACATAAGCAGAGAGCAACAGAAGAAATTGTTACATATGATAATATCAGAAATAACAATTAATGAGCTAAGAGAAATAGATTCAATAAAAATTAAAATAGATGATAATTTAGTAGATTATCTAAGTAAGGAAGAAGGAGTATCTGTAAAAGGTACTCCTTCTTCTTTTGGATTAATAAATATTGGGCTTACTTCATTAAGTTTAAATATTATAATATAGACAAAGTAAGTGATATAGAGGATAATTAATAACAAAGTTAAAGTATGGAAAAACCTCACTTAGTACTGATACGGAGAACCATACCACAAGTAAGGGATATGTTTTTTTTATGAGGAATCATATGGTATAATTTAAAGGTAAATATTTTTTTTAGTTTGTACAAAAGGGGGATCATATAATGAGTATAAGAGATAGAAAAACATTATA
>JALFQD010000043.1 GCA_022785265.1 Clostridium sp.
ATATAATAAATATATAAAAAAAGCCTAGTGCTGGTAACACTAGACTTTCTCTAGAACAAAAGTAGAGAACCAAAATCTATGATTTTGTGTGAATCACTTTCTCTGTGAGCTTTTATATGTTTTAGGGCTATTGGATTTTTAATTGAATATTTTAAGAGTATAAAGCACTAATCTTGGGAGGATGGGTGCTTTTTCTCCTTATTTTTAATTTCTAAGTCTACACCAAGAAATTTAATCTTTAATTTTAATGTACAAATAAACAGATTGTTTTTTAGTACTAATTTAATGATATATGTAATAAAAATACACTTTATCAATAATTCTAAGATATTCAAGTCCAATACCACCTCCTTAAGCTAAAGGATTCTACCAATAGCACAAGGCGGAGAAATGTACAAACCACCGTAGCCATCCATCTACGGATTTTTTTAAATACTTTGATAGTATAGCATAAAATAGAATGAGTGTATACAATAAATGATACTTTGAAATAGAATAAATATTAGAAGAAAGGCACTAACTTAAAAAAATAAGTAGTGCTTTTTAATTTGTCATAAAAAATTTTTGTTTTATATAAACCTAAATTAAATTTAAAGTATCTTAATATATGATAGCTTTATTAAAGTTAAATTTAATTTGGAGGGAATTTTTTATGAAAAAATGCAAAAAATGTGGGACAGAAAATGATGATAGTGATAATTTTTGCAAAAATTGTGGTAATCCTATAAAGAAAAGGCATAAGGGTATTATTATAACTATTATAATAATGAGTCTTTTTGTTATAGGAGGAATATTTGGTTTTATAAAAGTAAATGATTATAAAACTCAAAAAGAATATAACGAATGCTTAGAAAGATATTCAAAATATATTGCAAATCAAGAATATGATAAAGCAAGTAATGTTTTGAGAAAGGCAGAGGAACTAAAATCTACTAAAGAAATAGAAGAGAAAAAAGAAGAAGTGGAAGAGTGTATAAAACAACAGAAGCTTTTTGAAGAAGGACAAGAGAAAATGGAAGAAGAACTTTATTCTGAAGCTATTAAAAAGTTTGAAGAAATAAGTTCTAATGTAGAAAGTATAAAAAAAGCAGCAGATGAAAAAATATTAGAATGCAAAGAAAAGATTATAAATATAAATTCCGAAAAAATAGAAACTTTTATAGCTAATAATGACTTTTCTAATGCATATACAATAGCAGAAGAAGTGAAAAAATTAAATGAAAGTAAAGGACAAGTTTTAAATGAAAAAATAAATAAAGCAAAAGCTAGTTATGAAGAAGAGCAAAATAAAAAAAATCAACAGTTATTAACAAAAGAAGAATATGATAATGCTCCATATTATATGGTAAGCTCTATATATAAAGATAATGATGGAGAATATTATTTAAAAGGGCATCAAATTGAAGTTTATTGGCATTTAGAAGCAGAAATTGAAGCTAAAAAAGACAATGAAGAATCATACAATGATAGATATGAGCGTGATAAAATTAAAGTTGATAGTACATATAAAGTATCAAAAGATGCAGAAGTTATTGTAGATTCAAATTTTAAAAATTGTTTTTTAAGTAAAATACCATCAGAAAAGTTTAAAAATTGTACATATGTAACAAATAATGGATTGAATTTGCAAAACTATAAAATTGATTTTGAAACTTTTTTTAATAGCAATAAAAGTGGTTCGCTGAAAAAAATAGTTATGAAAGATAATACTATCATTAGTATTATTTGTATATGGACACCATAATAATAAAAATTAAGGAGAAAATTTATGAGTGAAGAAAGAAAAAAATGTTCAAAGTGTGGACAAGAAAATGATAAAGATAGTAAATTTTGTGTTAAGTGTGGAAAAGAACTTATTTATGAAGATTGTGAAGAAGAACAAATGGAAAATAAAGAAAATGTATTTTTAAATATATTAAAAGCTTTATTAATAATTATTATAATAGCTGTTGCATTAGCTTTTTTAGTAGTTTTTATTAACAATTTACAAGAAAATAAGACAGTATTAAATAAAGGTGATAAAAAAGTTGAACAGGTAGATACAGAAACAGCTTTAGCAGAAAAAGAAGAAAATAAAGAAGAGATTAAGCAAGAAGAAGTTAAGGAAGAAGAACCTAAATTTGAGGAAAAAGAAATATTAAATCAAGTTGAAGATAGAACAATGTTAGAAGGTTTAATTTATGATTTATATAATTTAAGTAGGTTAAATGAAAATGTATTTCCTACAACTGACCAAGAAAAACTTGATTTATTACAATTATTAGCCTATGATGAACTAATACCAAATAAAAGTGATGGAAGTGGACATTACTATTTTTTATCTAAAGAAGAGGCAGATAATATTCTTTTATCAGCTATAGGAAGTAGTATTAATGAAAATAATTTATATAAAAGTAGTATATCAAGTTATTATGAAAGTGGAAATTATTATTTTTCAGTAAGAAAGAGAGGAAAAGCGAATCAAGGACCATATACCGATATAGAAAGTATAAAACAAATAGATGAATATAATGTAATAATAAAAGGAAATACAGGAATTAAAGATGATTATTTAGGAAAAATATTAAGTTGTGGAGATTTTGAAGCAAAAGCAAAACTTAATTCTTCAAGCATTTTTTCAGGATTTACTATAGAAAATATAGAATTTACAAATGAATCTTTCTGTGAAGAAAAATTTAATGAAAATACTCAGTATAAAACATATGTTAATAAAGAACTTGGATTTTCTGTTGATTATCCAGCTTCTTGGAATTTAGAGTATAAAAATGATGAAGGAATTTATAAAATTATAGCATCTACAACTGATGGAGATATAACATTTAATTTGTTATCTATTGAAAAAGTAGGTGTATTAGGATATCATGGTCATGAAAAGAGTCATTTTCATGGGTTAATTAAATATGATCATGTTTCAGATAATTATTTTGTGTTAACAGAACAAGATGGTGGAAACATAGGTTATATTTATGCTATAGGAGATGAAGAAAAGGCAGTAGGTTTTTCAATATATTATCCATTAGATAGAAAAAAAGAATTAGACCCAGTTATAGAAAAAATCTATAAATCATTTAAAACAAACATTTAAAAATTTTTTATTAAAAAATTCCTTCTTTTTAATTATCAACTAAGATTATTATTTTGTAATTATTTAGAACTTTAAAGTCTAAAAATAAGATAATAATCTTATATTTTTTTATGATATAATTAAAGGGGGGAATTTTTGTTATGAAAGAGAATTTAGAGAAAAAACAAGAAAAGGAAGAGAGAAAAAAGAAAATTCAAGAGTTAAATGAGCCACCAAAGCTAACTGTGTTAGAGGAGGTTGGTAATGCTGTAACTCATGGAATAGGAGCACTTCTTGCAATAGCAGGAATGGTGTTACTTTTGGTTGAATCAGATACAGGACTTAAGGTAATGGCCTCTTGTTTTTATGGAATAAGTTTATTTTTTCTTATGTTAATGAGTTGTCTTTACCATGCTTTTAAAAGTGGTTCTAAAGTAAAAAGGTTGTGGAGAAGGTTTGATTATTCTTCTATTTATTTGTTAATAAGAGGAACTTTTGCTCCTTTATGTCTTGTTTATTGGGGAAATACTTTAGGAATTGTTCTTTTTTGTATTGATTGGTTTTTGATTATTTTAGGGATTACAATAATATGTATATTTGGCCCTGGAAGATTTAGTTGGATACATTTTTCTTTGTATTTTATAATAGGTTGGGTTGGGGGCATTTTGTTTGTACCAGATTTTATTAAAAATAATATGAGTTTATTTTGGATGATATTA
>JALFQD010000053.1 GCA_022785265.1 Clostridium sp.
TCTTCTCCTATATGCTTATATATTTCCATTAATGATATATGCATTTTAGGAAGATACTTTTCAATTTCTCTAAGAATTACATCAGCTCTAAAAACAAATATTCCTGAATTCCATAAATAAGTTCCTTTTTGAAGAAAATCCTTTGCAACTTCTATATTAGGTTTTTCTGTGAAACGCTCCACCTTATAAGTTGCAATATTTCCATTTATTCTTTCTCCCATTTGAATATATCCATAGCCTGTTTCAGGTCTTTTAGGTTCTATTCCAAGAGTTACAATAGCTCTTCTTTTATTTGCAATATCTACTGCCTGTTTAAGAGTATCTAAATATTCCTTTTCACCATAAATATAATGGTCAGACGGAAGAACAACCATGACAGCATTTGCATCTGCCTTTAAAAGCTTTATAGCAGAAAGACCTATACATGTAGCAGTTTCTTTATTTTCAGGTTCGATAAATATATTTTCTTTCATTTTTTCATCTATTTGATTTTTTATTTTATCTTCATAATCTTTATTTGTAACAATATAGATATTTTCTTTTGATATTAAAGGAGAAATTCTTTCTATTGTATTCATTAAAAAACTTTTATCATTTAATATTTTTAAAAATTGCTTTGGTTCTTTGGCTCTTGATAAAGGATAAAGCCTACTTCCTTTTCCTCCTGCTAATATAAGACCATATATCAATTAAATTCAACTCCAATAAATTATCTTATTTATTATATGTAAAATTAATAATTTTGATATTTAATTATTGACTAATGCATATTTTAAATTATATTTAGGTTAATACAAAAATTTTATACATACTTTACTTTTTTGTATAGTAAATATTACTATATTAAATATTAATTAAAATCATTTTTGTATTGACATTTTATTTACACTAAGTTATAATATGTTCATAAATTAATATTTCTTATGTATTAAGAGGGAGTAGTTTAAAATATAACATCAACATACCCGATTTTTTAAATCTGGTGTTATATGCCTAAATTTGGTTACAAGACTTTTGATATGATTTGTTCATAGCAAATCATATCAGAAGTCTTTTTTATTTTATTTTTAGAAAGGGGAAATGTTTTATGGAAAAATTTTTTTCAAAAGCATCTAATGATGTATTGAAAAACTTTAATGTTACAAAGGAGGGATTAACGGATAAGCAAGTAGCTGAATCTATTGAGAAAAATGGTTATAATGAGCTTACAGAAAAAAAGAAAAAAAGTTTACTTATAGTATTTCTTGAACAATTTAAGGATTTACTTGTTATTATCTTAATAATTGCTGGAATTCTTTCAATAATTACTGGGAATGTAGAAAGTACAATTGTTATTTTTGCTGTTATTATTTTAAATGCTATTTTAGGAACTGTTCAACATGTAAAGGCTGAAAAATCATTAGATAGTTTAAAGGCACTATCATCTCCTAATGCTAAGGTTATTAGAAATGGTATTAAGCTTGAAATACCTTCTAGAGAAGTGGTTCCTGGAGATATATTAATTCTTGAAGCTGGTGACCTAGTTGTTGCTGATGGAAGGATTGTTGAAAACTTCTCTTTACAAGTTAATGAAAGTGCTTTAACTGGTGAATCTGAAAGTGTAAATAAATTTGAAGATGTTATTAATAAAAATGAAGTTGCTTTAGGTGACCAAAAAAACATGGTATTTTCTAGTTCATTAGTTACTTATGGGCGTGCATTGGTAATTGTTACTTCTACTGGTATGAATACTGAACTTGGTAAAATTGCTACCTTAATGGATGAAACCAAAGAAAAGAAAACTCCACTTCAAGTATCTTTAGATGATTTTAGTAAAAAGCTTGCAATTATAATACTCGTAATATGTGTTTTAGTTTTTGGATTAAGTGTTTATAGAGAAACTCCTATTGTTGATTCATTAATGTTTGCTGTTGCCTTAGCAGTTGCTGCGATTCCTGAAGCTTTAAGTTCTATTGTTACTATAGTTTTAGCTCTTGGAACTCAAAAAATGGCAAAAGAAAATGCTATTATTAAAAAGATTAAATCTGTTGAAAGCCTAGGTTGTGTTTCTATAATATGCTCAGATAAAACTGGTACATTAACTCAAAATAAAATGACAACTAGAAAAATTTATGCAGATGGAGAGCTTTTTGATTCTGAAAACTTTAATTTAGAAAACGATCTTCATAATTCTCTTATGAGAGCTTCTATATTATGTAATGACTCAACTTCTGTTGATGGAAAAGAAATAGGTGACCCAACTGAAGTTGCACTTGTAAATCTTGCTCATAAATATTCATTAGTTGAGGGAGAGGTAAGAAATGCTTATAAGAGATTAAAAGAAATTCCTTTTGATTCTGATAGAAAACTTATGAGTACTCTTCATAAAATTGATAATAAATATATTTTATATACAAAAGGAGCATTAGATGTACTTTTAGAACGTACAACTCACATAAAAACTTCTAATGAAGTTCGTAAAATAAATGAAGAAGATAAGAAAAAAATACTTGATAATAATAGATATCTTTCAGAAAATGGTTTAAGAGTTCTTGCTTTTGCTTATAAAGAAATAGATTCTGATAGAGAACTTTCTTTAGATGATGAAACTGATTTTACATTCTTAGGTTTAATCTCTATGATAGACCCTCCAAGAGTTGAATCTTCTGAAGCTGTTAGAGATTGTATAATGGCTGGAATAAAGCCAATAATGATTACTGGTGACCATAAAATAACAGCTACTGCAATAGCAAAGCAAATAGGAATATTCAAAAATGGAGATATAGCTATTGATGGCCTTGAACTAAATAAAATGTCTGATGAAGAACTTAAAGAAAAGCTTCCTAATATATCAGTTTATGCAAGAGTTTCTCCTGAACATAAAATACGTATAGTTAAAGCTTGGCAAGAAAAAGGTGAAATAGTTGCTATGACTGGTGATGGAGTTAATGATGCTCCTGCTCTTAAACAAGCAGATATAGGAGTTGCAATGGGAATTACTGGAACAGAAGTTTCTAAAGATGCTGCTTCTATGATTCTTACAGATGATAATTTTGCTACTATAGTAAAGTCAATTGCTAATGGTAGAAATGTATATGCAAACATAAAAAACTCTATAAAATTCCTTTTATCAGGAAATATGGCTGGTATAATTTCTGTACTTTATGCTTCATTGATGGCACTTCCAGTACCTTTTAAAGCTGTTCATCTTTTATTTATAAATCTTTTAACTGATAGTCTTCCTGCTATTGCTATTGGAATGGAAGGGTCTAGAAAGGATATTTTAAAAGAAAAACCTAGAAATAGTAAAGAATCTATATTAACTAAAGATTACATGATTCAAATAGGTCTAGAAGGACTTCTTATTGCAATATTTACTCTTATAGCTTTTTATATAGGCTTAGAAAGTAATAACGAATTAGTTCCTGCTACTATGGCATTCTCTACACTATGTTTAGCTAGATTATTTCATGGATTTAACTGTAGAGGAAAACAATCAATATTTAAATTAGGATTATTCTCAAATAAATATAGTATATATGCTTTTGTTACTGGATTAGTTTTACTTAACTCTGTTTTATTTATTCCACCATTACAAAAGTTATTTGAGATAGCTCCTTTAAATGGAACTTTAGTTGCTTGCATTTATGTGCTTGCATTTATGCCAACTTTATTTATTCAAATTTACAAAGTATTTACCAAAGACCTTGATATTAAAAATTCAAAGAAAAATCTAAAAGAAACTTTATAAAATTAATAAATTTACTTTAAAAACTTTAATTAATTAGTTGTAAAAACTTTTTAATTAAAGTTTTTATTTTTTCTATTGATTTTTTAAAATTAGGTTATTATAATAAAAAACAATTAATATATGATTTATCATGTCTGTGACGAGGAGAGTAAATATACTATTGATTTACAGCGAGTTAGGGATGGTGTAAGCCTAATATGATTTGTATATGGAAGAACACCTCTGAGACGCTAACCGAAATGCAAAAAGTAGACTTAGCCGGTTGTCAGCCGTTAAAATGACTAGGTATAAAATATGATTTTTTGTACCAATATGAGTGAGCAAAAGCTAATTTAGGGTGGCACCGCGGATATAACCGTTCCTATACGAAAGTATAGGAACGTTTTTTATTTTAAAAATTATCCTATTCCTAAATTGATTTTGCTAACTAGGGTGGCACCACGGATTTTTTCGTCCCTATATCTTATTAATTTAAGATATAGGGATATTTTTATTTAATTATTTATTTTTGGGAGGATTTAAAATGGAAAGAACTTATGTAAAAGACATTAAAGCATCAGAAGAAACTACAGTACTTGTTAAAGGATGGATTCATAGAATTCGTGATTTAGGTCATATAACCTTTGTTCATTTAAGAGATAAAACAGGAATTATTCAATTAATTATAGATAAAGAAGATGTTCAAAAATTAAGACTTGAAATGTGTGTTGAAGTTATTGGGGATAAAGTAGAAAACGAAAAAGCACCAGGTGGAATAGAAATTCAAGCAAAAGAAATAACTGTTATAGGAAATATCTATTATGATAAGCTTCCATTTGAAATTAATGGATTTAAGCAAAAAGCATCTTTAGAAAAATTATTAGATTTTAGAGGATTAAGCCTAAGAACTCCAAAAACAAGAGCAATATTTAAGGTTCAAGAAGAAATATCTGATTCATTTAGAGATTACCTAAAGAGTCAAAACTTCTCTGAAATACATACTCCAAAAATAACTTCATCAAGCACAGAAGGTGGTTCTGAAATGTTCACTGTTGATTATTTCGGAAGACGTGCTTTATTAACTCAAAGTCCACAATTCTATAAACAAATGATGGTAGGAGCTGGATTTGAAAGAGTTTTTGAAGTAGGTTCTGCATATAGAGCTGAACTTCATAACACTTGGAGACATTTAAATGAATATATAAGCTTAGATGTTGAAATGGGCTTTATAAAAGATGAAACAGATATAATGGCTATAGAAGAAGGTTTCTTAAACTACTTATTTGGAAGATTAAAAGAAAATTGTGCTGAAGAACTTAAGATGTACAACGTAGAACTTCCAGACAAAATAGAAATTCCAAGAATGCCTTTAGCAGAAGCTCAAAAAATGCTTTTAGAAAAGTATGGAAAGAGGTCTCCTGCTGGAAACATAGATGCTGAAGGAGAAGTTCTTTTATCTAAATACATTAAAGAAACTTATGATTGTGACTTTGTATTCTTAACTGAATACCCTACTGCAAAGAGACCAATGTACACAATGCCAAGAGAAGATAACCCAGAAATCACAAGAAGTTTTGATCTTATCTATAAAGGTCTTGAAATAACAACTGGTGGTCAAAGAATTCATGACTATGAAATGTTATGTGAAAACATTAAGAAATTTAAGTTAAATCCAGAAGACTTTGGTTTCTACTTAGAAACATTTAAATATGGAATGCCACCTCACGGAGGATTTGCTATAGGTCTTGAAAGAATCACATTAAAAATTCTTAACCTTGACAACATAAGACAAGCAACATTATTACCAAGAGACTTAAAGAGATTAGAACCTTAATTTAAGGAGGATTACATAAATGAAAAAGATTGATATTGAAACAGTTAATTATATTGCTAACCTAGCAAAGCTTCAATTTACTGAAGAAGAAAGTTTAAAATTAGCTCATGAATTTGAAAGCATACTAACTAATTTTGAAACTCTTGATAAATTAGATTTAAGTGATATAAATCTTGATTTATTATCAGATGATTTAAAGCCTGTGCTTAGAGATGATGAAGTTAAATACTTTGAAGATAAGAAAAAATTATTTGCTAATGTAAAATCTATGAATGGTACTGCAATAGAAGTTCCAAAGATTATTGAATAGGTGGTGACAAAATAATGGATATAAAAGAAATGGAAGCAAGTGCAATTAGAGAAGGTGTAGTAAGCGGAAAGTTTACTGCAAAGGAAGTTGTAACTTCTCTTTTTGAAAGAATAAAAGATGTTGATGTTAAGGTTGAATCTTACCTTACACTATGTGAAGAAAGTGCTTTAAAACAAGCAGAAGAAATAGATGAAAAAGTTAAAAACGGTGAAAAACTTGGAAAACTTGCAGGTATTCCAATTGCTATAAAAGATAATATTTGTACAGATGGTATAAAAACTACATGTGCTTCAAAAATGCTTGAGGATTTTATTCCTCCATATAATGCAACAGTTATAAAAAAGCTTCTTAAAGAAGATGCTATAATAGTTGGTAAAACTAACATGGATGAATTTGCTATGGGTTCTTCAACAGAAAACTCAGCATTTAAAACAACTAAAAATCCTTGGGATTTAGAAAGAGTA
>JALFQD010000064.1 GCA_022785265.1 Clostridium sp.
GCAATGGTTTATTTAGAAAGACAAGGAAAGGTAAAAACATCTCAAGAAAATAAATCTATAGTGTTAGCAAAAGAAAGTTCAGAAGATAAGAAAGAAAAGAAACAAAGAGGAGTAGGAGCAATGTTTGGAAGAGTTTGTAGATTTATAAAAAATCTTATTAAAAAAGGAAATGAAAATTATTTTGAAATAAATAAGGAAGGAGAAAAGCCAATAAAAATATCTTTAACAATATCTACATTATTACTTATAATTGCATTTTGGCCTGTTGTAGTATTACTTGTAGTTGGATTATTCTTAGGATATAAATATTCTTTAACAGGGCTAGATATAAAATGTGATACAGTAAATGATATTTTAGGAAAAGCATCATCTTCTGCAGAAGATATAAAAAATGATTTCAATAAAGAATATAAAAAATGCTAATTTTTAAGCATAAAAGATTAATTTATATGCAGAATTTTGATAGCATTAATTGGATTAGAGGTTTTGAATTGTGAGATTCAGGACCTCTAATTTGGTATTTAGGTTATTTTTATATAATGATATAATTTAAATTAGATAATATAAATTTCCTAAGGAAATATGTATAAGAATGGAGGAGATTTATGGAAAAAATTGAAATGGTAGAAAAATTGAAAAGTAAAGCTAATATA
Organism: Clostridium sp.; assembly: GCA_022785265.1. Lineage (GTDB taxonomy): Bacteria > Bacillota > Clostridia > Clostridiales > Clostridiaceae > Clostridium. Next base: position 654 of record JALFQD010000064.1, read on the forward strand.
AGCTATGAAGAGGCTAAGGTTGCATTAGAACAAGTAAATTGGGATATACTTGATGCTATTGTGTATTTAGAGAGAAATGGTAAAATAGAAAAGCCTTCTGTAAGTACATATTTTACTAATGAATATGAAGAAACTCCTAAAGAAAATTTTAATCAAATAATAGAAAGTAAGGAAAGAAAAAAAGAAAAATTTTCTGAAAGTTTTTTTGAAACAATATGTAGAATTATAGATAAAGGAAATACAATCTTATTTGTAATAAAAAAGAAGAATAAAATAGTATTAAAGCTTCCAATAACAGTAATAGTATTGTTGATTGTATTTACTTTTTCTACAATCATACTTTTATTAATAGTGGGTTTATTTTTTGAAATGGAGTTTTCATTAGAGGGATATAATATGGAAAATAGTGAGATTAATAAGTATTTAAAGAGTATTTCTAAATATGTTATAAAAATAAAAAATGATTTTAAGAGGGATAAGGGAAATGATTAGGATTTTTATTGTTGAAGATGAAGAAAAAATTGCAAGATTTACAGAACTGGAGCTAGTTCATGAAGGTTATGAAGTAATAAAAGCTGATAATGGAAGAGATGGTCTTGAAATAGCTGAAAAAGGAGATGTTGATTTAATTCTTCTTGATATAATGCTTCCACAAATTAATGGTCTTGAAGTTCTTAGAAGATTGCGCAAAACTTCAGATATACCTGTAATAATGTTAACAGCTAGGGATGCTGTTATGGACAAAGTATCTGGGCTTGATGCAGGAGCAGATGATTATATAACAAAGCCATTTGCAATAGAGGAACTTCTTGCAAGAATAAGAACAGCTTTAAAGAGAAAGACTATTATAGAAAAGAAGCAAAATTCAGATATTCTTAATTGTAGGTTATTATCTTTAGATAAGGCAAAGCATAAAGTAACCTATGATGGAAATACAATAGAGCTTACTCATAGGGAATTTAATCTTCTTCAAGTTTTATTAGAAAATAAAAATATAGTGCTTACAAGAGATGTATTAATGGAAAAGGTATGCGGCTATGATTACATAGGAGAGACTAATGTGATAGATGTTTATGTAAGATATTTAAGAACAAAAATAGATGATAAATTTAAAACAAAGATAATCTCTACTGTGCGTGGAGTAGGGTATGTTATAAAGGATGAGTAAATCAAAGCAAAATAAAAAGGTAACATCTATTGCTATAAAGCTTAATTCTTTATCTGTAAGCAAAATGTTTTCTAAGTTTCTTTTATTTGATATATTTTTAATAGTAATTATTATTTTATATTGGTGCATTGATGGTGAGGTCAATTATTATGGACAATTTGTTCTTGATATAGAAAGAGTAGTTAATTTTTTCCCAATAGAAAGTGCTACTTATACTGCAACTTGGGCTGATGGAAAAACTTTGATAAGAGATGCAAGTGGCTTTTTGCTAGCTGTGAAGAAAATAAGTATATGTGGATTAACTTTACAAGGAATTTTTATTTTAAAGGAAATGATATTTGGGACATCAAAGATTAGAAAAATTTTAAAGCCTCTTGATGAGATAGCAGAGACTGCAAGTAGATTAAGTAATATGACTTTTGACGAAGATAAGGTTCAAAATCTTGAAGAGGCAATATCTAAAATTAGTCCTACAACATCAGATGAAAAGATTCATACAGGAGATAGTGAACTTCAAGGATTAGAACAATCAATAAATAATCTTTTAGATAGAATGAGAGAAGCTTATAGGCAACAAGCAAGATTTGTTTCTGATGCTTCACATGAGCTTAGAACTCCTATTTCAGTAATTCAAGGATATGCTAATATGCTTGATAGATGGGGTAAAAAAGATGAAAAAATATTAGATGAGTCCATTGTAGCAATAAAAAGTGAATCTGAAAATATGAAAAATCTAGTAGAGCAACTTTTATTTTTAGCTAGAGGAATTAATGGCAAAACCCAGCTTAATTGCAAGGAATTTTTACTTAATGATATGATAAATGAAGTATTTGAAGAATCAAAAATGATAGATGATAATCATATATATGAATATGAGAAGTCAGATGATATAAAAGTTTATGCAGATGAGGGACTTCTTAAGCAGACAGCAAGAATCCTTATTGAAAATGCAGCTAAGTATACAGATAAAAATGAAGTGATAAAATTCAAAACAGGAATAAATGAAAAGGGAGAACCTTATTTTTATGTTCAAGATAGTGGTATAGGGATGGATGAGAAGGATATATCACATATATTTGAACGTTTCTTTAGGGCTGATACTGCAAGGGATAGAAAGACAGGAGGAACAGGACTTGGTCTTTCTATTGCTAAATGGATAATAGATAAGCATAGAGGATATTTTGGAGTGTTAAGTAGAAAAGGAATAGGAACTAGAATAACTGTATTTCTTTCTAAAAACAATTGACTTTAAAAATATAATATGAGGTGGAAAAATGAATGAAAGATATGATATAGCAATAGTAGGAAGTGGGCCAGCAGGTTTATCTGCTGCATTAAATGCAAGAATAAGAAATAAGAGTTTTATAATCTTTGGAAGTAAAAATCTTAGTAATAAGATTGAAAAAGCACAAAAAATTAATAATTATTTAGGCTTTTATAATAGAAGTGGAAAGGAAATTAAAGAAGAATTTCAAAAACACATAGAAGCTATGGATATAAATATTACAGAAGAAAAGGTAAATAATATATATTCTATGGGTGATTATTTTTCACTTATGGTAAATGAAAAAATTTATGAAGCAACAACAGTAATATTAGCAACAGGAGTTAATTTTGGAAAACCATTTAAAGGAGAAGAGGAGTTTTTAGGTCGTGGAGTAGGATATTGTGCAACCTGTGATGCTCCATTATATAAAGAAAAGATTGTTACTATAATATCTTATAACAAACATGAAGAATCAGATGCTAATTTTATAGCTAATATAGCCTCTAAGGTTTATTATATTCCTATGTATAATGAAGAGGTTGAAGTAGATTCATCAATAGAAATTATAAAAGATACTCCACTTGAGATAATTGGAGATAAAAAAGCGAATAAGCTTATTCTAAAAAATTCTGAAATAGATACTGATGGTGTATTTATTTTAAGAGATAGTGTATCACCAAAACAATTAGTACCAGGTTTAAAGCTTGATGGAAGCCATGTTGAGGTGGATAGAAAAATGCATACTAATTTAAAAGGTTGTTTTGCAGCAGGAGATATAGTAGGAACTCCATATCAATATATAAAAGCTGCAGGAGAAGGAAATATAGCAGCATTATCAGCAGTGGCATATATTGATGAAATGAACAAAAAGAATAAATAAAAAATTTTAAGAAACAGGTGAAAAAATGATTAAATTAATAGCAACTGATATGGATGGAACATTACTAGATGAAAAAGGAAACTTACCAGAAGGTTTTTTTGATATATTTCATAAATTAAAAGAGAATGGAATTAAGTTTGTTGTAGCTAGTGGAAGACCATATTATACATTATATGAAAATTTTAAACCAATTAGTGATGAATTATATTATATATGTGATAATGGTTCTTGTATAGCAGAGGAAAATAAAAAGCCAAAAGTAGATGTTATGGACAAGAATCAGATTGAAGAAATAGTAAAGCTTTGTGAAGACATTCCTAATACTACATTAATTCTATGTGGAGTTAAAGGTGCTTATCATAAACCGTGTGATGATAGCTTTCTTAATGAAATAAATAAGTATTATATAAAAAAATATATAGTAGATGACTTGCTTAACATTGATGATGATATTTTTAAAATTACTGTATGTGATTTAAGTATTTCAGCAAATAATTCATATCCCATCATAAATGAAAAGTTTGGAGAAGAGCTAAAAGTAGTTGTTTCAGGAGAATTATGGGTTGATATTAACAATAAGGGTGTAAATAAAGGATATGCTTTAGAGCAAATTCAAAAAGATGAAAATATATCTTTTGAAGAAACTATGGTGTTTGGAGATTTTTATAATGATATTGAGATGCTTCAAAAGGCATATTACAGTTTTGTTATGGAAAATGCAAATGAGGATATGAAACAATATGGCAACTTTATTGCTAAAAGTAATAGAGAAAATGGAGTAATTCAGGCTATAAATCAATATATTTTCAAAAAAATTTAATATAATTTCATTTAGTTAGAGTAGAGTGAATATATTATTTTGTCTTGACTTGGAGCTATCAGGGCGGAAGAGAAAAATAATATATTCACTCTGCTTTTTTGGTGTAACAATTTCACAATATATTTAATAAAATATATCATCATAGGATTAAAGGTGGAAAACAAATGTCTAAAAAGAAAGGAAATAAAATAATTAGAAAGTTTAATGTTACAGTATTGTCTATACCAATTGTTTATGATTTTTTTGGAGATTATGATCCTAATGGAATGATGTATGTATTAAGTAGTGATAAAAAGAAGATAGAAGATAAAGCTTTAGCTAATTTTAATAATAAAGATGAAAATGGAGACCCACTACCAGTTCCTACTGAAGAAGTTCAGCCTCTTACAATAAGAGCAAATGTTGGGGACACAATAAGAATAAAATTTCATCATAATGAAAACAGAAAATTATCAATTCATATGCAAGGACTTGAATATAAAAATATAGTATCTGATGGGGCATATGTAGGCTTAAATCAAGATTCTACAGTTGGACCTGGTGAAAAAATAACTTATGAGTGGTATGCAGATAAAGAAGGTATTTTTTATTTTAGTGATATGGGAGATACTAGATTTAGTGAAGAAGGCACTTATGTTCATGGATTATTTGGAGCACTTATCGTAGAGGCTAAAGGTTCAATGTGGACAGACCCTGTAGATGGAAGTGAGCTTAAGAGTGGATTATTTGCAGATATACACAATCCTTTTAAAGAAAGTTTTAGGGAATATGCTGTATATTTTCATGATGAACTTGAGATGGTA
>JALFQD010000121.1 GCA_022785265.1 Clostridium sp.
AACATATTATTTGCATCACATGACCATGAGTTCATTCAAACTATAGCAAATAGAATAATAGACATTAAAGATGATGGAACTATAGTTGATAGAACAATGACATTTGATGAGTACTTAGAATTTGCTAAAAATAATAAATAGCATCATTTAAAAAGGACTGTTGCACAAAGAAATTTCATAACAATATAAAGTGAATAATTACTTGGCAAAGCACTATATATTGTATTAATATTTCTTGTTACAACAGCCTCTTTTTATTTATAAGAATATTCAAAAAATTAAAATTAATATATTTATTTAAAGTGAACATATGGTATAATATAATCAAAAAATAGCAATAATTTTAACATAAGATAAAATTATCTTAATAAAGATAGGAGAGAGTAATGAAGAAAACATATAATAAAAATAAAGAAATGCATCATATACATGATAAGAGCTACAAAGACCTTTATTCAAAGAAGGAAATAGCATTAGACTTATTTAAAAATATGATTAAGGATGATTGGGCAAAAGAGATAACAGTAGAAAACTTAAGTTTAGTAAATAAATCTTTTGTAACTTCAGATTATGAAGAAACAGAATGTGATATAGTTTATCAGGCAAAAGTAAAAGACACAGAAATATTTTTCTACATATTGTTAGAGTTTCAATCAACAGTAGATTATAGAATGCCATTAAGGCTATTATTTTATATGTGTGAAATATTAAGAGATTATTCTAAAAATGCAAATCATAAAAAATATGATAAAAACTTAAAAATACCTGCAATAATACCAATAGTATTATACAATGGTCAAGAAGTGTGGCAGGTACCAAGAGAGTTTAGAAAGATAATATATAATGAGAAGATGTTTAAAAATAGCTTGCTAAACTTTGAGTATGATTTAATAGATATTAACAATGGTTTTACAGAAGAAGAGTTAATAAAAAGCAAAAATGTTTCAGCAGCAATATTTCTTTTAGACCAAAAGATAGATGCAATACAATTTTTACAAAGAATAAAAGCAATAGCATTATTTTTTGATGCTTTAAGTGAAGTTGAAATAAAAGCTATAAAGCATTGGATAAGAAACACAATAGATAATCAATTAGCAGAATCTGCAATAAAGATTTTAGAATCGAAAAGAGAGGATGTGGAAGTTATGGTTGCTAATAATATGTTTATTCTTACAGAATTTAAAGAAAAAGCCGAAAAAGAAGGTCTACAAAAAGGGATTGAACAAGGACTTCAACAGGGACTTGAACAAGGACTTCAACAAGGAGACTTAAATAGAAAAATAAAATCAGCTAAAAATCTTCTGCCTATATTAGATGATGAAACAATAGCATCAACTATGGAATTGGATATAGAGGTAGTAAAAAAACTTAGAAAAGAAAGTAATTTATAATATAAAAGAGAATCTAAGGTTAAGAAGTACTTGCTTTAGATTCTTTTTTGTAAAATGGGTGATAAAAGATGAAAAAGTTAGGAATAGGAAAATGGCTAAAAAGCATAGTTATTTAGAAATTTTTATTCTAATTGTATTTATAATTTTTATTGGTCTTGCAATAGCAATTCTTTCAGGAGCATTATCTTATCTTGTTGAGAAGGCAAGTAATATAAAAGAAGAAAATGATTTGACAATATGAGGTGGTAAGTATGGCTATTATAGTTAATTTAGATGTTATGCTAGCAAAGAGAAAGATGAGCGTTACAGAATTATCTGAAAGAGTTGGAATTACAATAGCTAATATATCAATATTAAAAAATGGAAAAGCAAAAGCTATACGATTTTCAACCTTAGAATCAATATGTAAGGTTTTAGAATGCCAGCCAGGAGATATTTTAGAATATAGAGAGGATTAAGATATAAAGTTATAAGATGGGAAAAACTATTTTATAACTTTTTTTTTATACAAAAATAAGATATATTAGTTATATATTGAAACAATGGAGAATAAATTAATGAAAAATGAAGATGAAAAATTAAAAAAAGCTATAAATGAATATTTAAAAGGCAATACAAGTAGCTTTGATGATATATATAAGCTTTCTAGTAAATATATTTACACATGTATATCAAAGATAGTCAAAGATGAAGAAGTAATAAAAGACATAATGCAAGAAACATATGTTGAGGTTATTAAAAATATAGATAAATTAAAAAATATTGAATCTTTTAAACAATGGGCAGGGACGATAGCTGTAAATAAGACAAAAAGACATCTTATTAAAGATAACAAAATAGCTTTAGAGTGTGATGAAGAGGCTTATGATATTGAAGAAGAAAGAGAAAAATTTCTTCCAGAAAATATAGTTGAAGATAAAGAAACTAAAGATTATATAAAAAATATTATAAGTTTACTCTCAGATGTACAAAAGATGATAATAGTTGATTACTATTTTAATGATATGAAAATTGAAGAAATATCTAAAAACCTTGAAATGCCTACTGGAACAATAAAAACTCATCTTTATAGAGCTAGAAAAAAGATAAAGCTTGAATTAAATAATCTAGAAAGCAGGGGTATAAAGTTATACTCTTCAAGTATAGGAGCAATATTAATATTCTTATTTATGCAAGATGTGGAAAATGCAAAAGTTCCAAAAGAAATTCATAATGAAGTATCAAAAAATATTAACAATTCACCTGAATTTAGTAAATTAAAAAATAATAATAGTAATATTTCACTAAACAAAGAACCATTAAATAAAAGGATAATACAAAGTATAAAAACAAAATTATATTTAGCAGGAAAAGCTTCAGCATTAAAATTTACAGTACCAATCATATTATCAGGAGCAGTTGTAGGAACTACATTAATAGTAGCTAATAATTTAAAAAATTACAATGAAAAAGACAATATTGCTTTAGAAACAAATACAATTAATACTCAAAATGAGAATAATAAAAAGGATAATGTATTAATTGAAACATCAACAATAACTATAGTGGAAGATAAAGAAAAAGATGTAACATATTTAGAAGAAAATAAATCAAGCAGTGAAGTTATAAATGAGACTATTACTACAAACAAATATAATTCACAAAAGGATGATGAGAATAAAATAGTTGAGGTTTATTTTTCCAAAAACACAAACAATAAACTTAATGAAGCTATTAATTTAGTTAATGAAGAGGATTTAAATAAAGTTATGGAAGCTTTAAATATATGTTATGAGCTACATAATACAATATCATCAGAGGAAGCAGTAAAGCATATAGAAAAAGACCAATTTGATTATATATTCTTTAATGGAATAGATACAATAATAAAACAAACTGAAAATAATCAAGATTTAAGAGAAAAATATTTAATAGATATTACAGACAATATTTATTTAAGTACAGCTAGAAGATTTAATACATTTAAAGCAGAAGATACTTTTTTATATAAATATTCTTTATACATAATATAGGTTGTTGAATAAACAAAAATTGTAAAAAATTAAAAAAGCCATTCTTTTGTGGTATAATGATTTCGCCTAAAAACAACAAATCACAAAAGGAATGACTTGAATATGATTATACCATTAAATATTAAAAAGGAAAATACTTATTATAAAATTTTTGAAGCTGTCAAAATTGCATTTGCTAAATTAAATTCAAATACTCAAAATACTAAGGGAAGACCACGTAAATATTCTGATGAACAAATAGTTTGTTGTATGCTATATGGCGTTAAAAACAGTATTTTTAGTCTAAGAGAGCTTGAATATCGAATAAAACAAGACCATATATTTAAATCTATAATTCAAATTAATGATGTTCCAGATTACTCTACTTTATCATTAAGAGCAAAGAATTTAGAAAAGCATATATATTATGGTGTTTATGCTATGTTTGTTGAACTCATTGACCC
>JALFQD010000141.1 GCA_022785265.1 Clostridium sp.
AGTTATAGCAACTTCTAGAATTGCTGATGCTATTGAAAATTATATTTTCTTTAATAAATATTATAATACTCTTGGAGATTTCCTTGACGCTAATCCATTTATTAAATCAGATAAAGTTCCTTCTAAATTATCTGTTGAATAGGCATTAGATAGTGAAATTACTCTTAAAATTGATTATAAAAATTTATATTAGAAAATAATAAGCGATTCAGAGTCATAATTTTTTGACTTTGGAAAATTTTTTTGTTATAATATATTTGTAAAAAAATAAAAAATTAAAAAATTTGTTCCGACAAAATTTTTAAAATATAAAGTTAAAGGAAGTGAGAACGTGGCGAAAATAGCTTTTACAAAACTCTCCCTTTAGAAAAATTCGGAAATAAAAAGTTGGCAATATAATGATTAGATTATTGAAGTAAAATAGTATCTTTCAATAAAAGAGAGAATGGATATTGCTTAGTCGGTCATTCAACAAGTCATTGATTTTAACAATGAATTTTTGAATGAATTTGCTTTCCATATGTATATGGATTTAGCAATAGTATTTAATTATACGAATCTATCTTTTACTGATAAGCAAAAAGAAGATTTGTATAAACTTTATGATTTACTTATTGGATCAGGATTTATAAAAGAATTAAAGAAACAAGTAGATTGTAATCAAACTGATGATTTAGAAGTCTATACTTATGAAACACTTAATGGATATTATAAATATCATAACAGTATTTATGGGATTATGGATGCTATGAATCAGGATTATTCTAATTTAAATTTGGATATTAATGAGTTACAAGATAAGATTTCTAATCCTGAAAGTTTATCTTTGGTAAAAGATATTTTAACCAAGATGGGTTAAAATATCATAATTGATTTCTAATTTAAATAGGAATATTAAAGGCGAGAGGCTTTGTTCCTCTCGCCTTTTCTTTATATATAGAAATTTATAATGAGAGAAAGGAGCTATTTTATGGCTAATAACAGTGCTAATTATAATGTTAATATGCGATTTACGGCTGATACAGGTCAGGCTAAATAGCAATTACGTGATTTACAAAGTTCATTAGATACTTTAATGAATTAGATAGCAACAAAAAATATTAAATTTTTTGATGTTAATGCCACTAAAAAAGAAATAGATGAAGCCTCGGCGGCAGTTTAGGAGTTAAAAATTGCTTTAGATTAGGCCACTAATGTTGATACTGGGCGTTTAGATTTATCAAAATTTTCAAAGAGTTTAAGTTAGAGTGGCTATACTCTTTAGGATTTTGCTACGCATTTAGAGAACTTGGGTCCAACAGGTGATAAAGCATTTGTTGCATTAGCATAGTCTGTTATTAACGCCGAAGTTCCTTTAAAAAGAACTAATGCCTTATTAGATAATTTTAAAAAGACAATAGCTAATACAGCTAGATGGCAAATTTCATCTAATTTAATGCATGGAGTACAAGGTTCTATACAGAAAGCTTATTATTATGCAGAAGATTTAAATAAATCATTAAATAATATCCGCATAGTTACTGGATAGAATAACGATTAGATGGCTTAGTTCGCTGAAAAGGCGAATAAGGCTGCTCAAGCATTAAGTACTACTACTACTAATTATACTAATGCTTCTTTAATTTATTATCAATAGGGTTTAAGTGATAAAGAAGTCGCTGACCGTACTGAAGTTACTATTAAAATGGCTAATGCGGCGGGTGAAAGTGCTTCTAAAGTATCTGATTAGTTAACGGCTGTTTGGAATAACTTCTATGATGGTAGCAAATCTTTGGAATATTATGCAGATGTAATGACTAAACTTGGTGCATATACTGCTTCTAGTACTGATGAAATCTCAGAAGGTATATAGAAATTCGCATCTGTTGCCAATACTATTGGTCTTAGTTATGAATATGCTACATCTGCATTAGCTACATTAACTGCTAAGACACGTGAAAGTGCGAATACAGTAGGTAATAGTCTCAAAACTTTGTTCGCGCGTATTTAGGGTCTCACTCTTGGTGAAACTCTTGAAGATGGTACTGATTTAAATAAATATTCTCTAGCTCTTGAAAAAGTTGGTATTAGTATTAAAGACCAATAGGGCGAATTAAAAGATATGAATACTATCCTTGATGAAATGATGAATAAATGGGATAGTTTAAGTCGTGCTGAACAAGTGGCTCTTGCATAGACTGTTGGCGGCGTTCGTCAATATACTCAATTAGTTAATCTTATGGAAAATAAAGATTATTTTAAAGAGTTAGTTGGAGTAGCTAAAAATTCTGAAGGTACTTTACAAAAACAAGCTGATATTTACGCTGAGAGCTGGGAAGCTTCTAAAAAACGTGTATAGGCTTCTCT
>JALFQD010000384.1 GCA_022785265.1 Clostridium sp.
CAAAACTTAAAAGAATCAATTTAATTAATATATTAGTTGAAATGGTAGGTATATTATAAATTGAATTATAAACTAACATAAGAATAAGAAACCATATAGTACAAAAAGCTGTACCATTTCTCATCCATACTAAAAATTTTAGAAAATCTTCCTTGCATTTATACATAATTTCCTCCTATATTGATAATATATTACGAATGCTCTTTACATACTTTCTAGATATGCTAAGTTGCTCATTGTTACACATTGTTGCTAAAATTGTTCGATTCAATTCGGGCTTTAATGACTGAATCTTATTAATATTAACAATTTGCGATTTTGATATCCTTGCAAAGTCTTTATCCGAAAGAATGTTTTCTAATTCATATAGACGCTGATTTATTTCCATCACATCATCTGTGGTATATAAAAAAGTATGATTATCCACAGACTCAAAATATAATACATCTGATGAATTGATAAAATATAACTTATTCTCTTTTTTTGCTGATAATTTACTATCAAACAGTTCGATATGAGATTTTAATCGTATAACTTCATTATCAATTTGCCTGCATTTTATAATTATTTGCATGTTGTTTTCTTTATGTTCAACAATCTGAATATCCATTTTGTCACCTCCTATTATACACAGACTGATTTTTTGGCTCAACCGTTCCTAGGTAAGAGGTACAAAATCGATAACCAAGAAGTCAGTTATGTAGCAAACGATAGAGCTAATCTCTCTAAGTACCCAGAAAAATATCAGTGACAAGCATAAAGTTGTATTCAGAAAAGAATCTAATTTAAGTAAATACATAAATATTAATACTTTAAAATATGAAGAGAAATTAATAACAACAAAATTAGTTATAACGAAAAAATCTCTAAATAATACTATAATTGTTGTTAAAAACATATTTATAGCATATAATAAGTTATATAAATAGAGATAAGGAGAAAATTTTATGTTAATGAAGTTAAGTGTAGAGAACTTTAAATCCTTTAATGAATTAAGTGAATTAACTATGATACCTTCAAATAAAATAAGAAAAAATAATGAACATAAATCTTCAATAAAAAATGTTGGCATTTTAAAATCAGCAGTTATTTATGGAGCTAATGCCTCTGGAAAATCAAATTTAATAGAAGTTTTACATTATATGAAACATTGTGTAACTAATGAGATTCCTGTAGAATCAATATCAATGTTTTGTAAAAATAAAGAAGAAAATATTAAAAAAACATCTACTTTTGAAGTCCAAATTATGAAAAATAAAAGGTTTTATGCCTATGGTTTTGAATTATTACTTAGTAGCAAAAAAATAGTTTCTGAATGGATTTATGAGTTATTCCCAACAGGAGAAGCTAAAAGATTGTTTGAACATACAGTAGGAACTGAAGGAATTATAGATGAAGGAGTAAAATTATCTAAAGAAGATAACCTTAAATTTAAAACTTATGCAGATGATTTAAAAGATAATGACTCTGTATTATTTATTTATGAAATGAATAGAAATAAAAGGTTTGATAGTGATTCTAAATTAGTTTTTTTCAAAGATATATATGAATGGTTTAATTCTGATTTAAATATATTAAAACCTAATATGCCAATTACAAACTTTGAATATTACTATGATTTAGAATCTCTTAACTATATAAATAAAATAATAAAAACCTTTGATACTGGAATAAGTGAAGTTAATATTAAGGAAATATCTTTAGATGAATTATCCAATAGATTACCTAAAGAAATATTTATGGATATAATATCAAAAATGAAAAATAGCATGATTAATAATCATAAAGAAGTGAAACTTTCAATGAGATCCAATTTTGAATTTTTTAATATTTCAATAAAAGAGGGAGAAGAGCCTGTTGTAACAACAATAACATTAAAACATGCAAATTCTTTTTATGATTTTAGATTTGATGAAGAATCAGATGGTACTAGAAGATTATTTGATTTACTAGATATACTTTTAAGTAAAAATGAAAATGCTATTTATGTAGTAGATGAACTAGAACGAAGCTTACATCCAAAACTAACTTTTCATTTTATAGAATTATTTCAAAAGCTAAATATTAAAAAAAATGTTCAATTAATATTTACAACTCATGAACCATCAATTATGGATTATTCTTTATTTAGAAGAGATGAAATATGGTTTGTTGAAAGAAATAACTCTAATTCTTCTAAATTATATTCATTAGATATGTTTAAAGAACGATATGATAAAAAATTAAGTAAGGCTTACTTAGAAGGAAGATATGGTGCTATTCCAATATTTCAAAGTTTCACTTATGATAAGGAGGATTGATTTATGCCACCAGTTCGTTCCTATACAGATTGGAATAAAAGAAGTTCAGACAAATTAGAAAAAATAGAACCATTTAAAAAGTATTTTATAATATGTGAAGGAAGAAATACAGAAACATTTTACTTTAAAAAGCTAATTGATATTAGAAAACAATTAAATATTCATAATAATATAAGCATTATATTACTTGAGAAAACAGGAGAACATGAAAATCTTTCAAATCCTCATAAATTAATTGAATTTGCAGAAGAACAGAAAAATAATTCTGATTTAGATTTTGATAAAGAACATGATAAAATGATTATTGTTTTTGATGCTGATATATTTGAAAATAAAGTTAAAGGTTATGATGAATTAATTAAAAATGGAGAGAAAAATAATATTTTAGCTGTAACAAATCCAAGTTTTGAAATATTTTTATTACTTCATATAAAAGATGCTGTAGAAAATATAATAATGCCAAATTATGAGCAAATAATTAAAAATGAAAAGATAGGTAACCTTAGACCAGCTTATTTACATCTTAAAGAAAAGACAGGACTTAATTCTAAAAAGAATCCTAAGATAGGAGACCTTGCAGAAAATGTTGAATATGCAATAAAGGAAGAAAAGAAACTAAATGAAGATATACACAATTGTAAAGGTAAAATAACCTGCAATATAGGGAAAATAATTCAAAGTATAAAAGATGATAACTTTTTATATTGATATAAGTTTATTGGTTTGATATAATAAATTTTACTATAAAATAGGTGGTGTTATTTATGGGTAAATATACAGATGATGATTATTGTGATATATATGAAAAGAAGATATGTGATAACTGTGGTAAGTGCTTAGAAGAGGAAGGAATTGATATAAGAGCTATAAAAATTGAAGATATAGCCAAAGATGTAGCTGAAAATAAAGCTCTTGAAGAAGAGTATATGGCTAAGCTTAAAGAACTTAAAGAGGAAGAAGAAGCAATGGAAGAGTTTGAAAGAGAATTACCTCCTTTAGATATAGATGAAGAAGAATTAAAAGCTGCATATAAAAAGCTTCAAGAAGAAACAGGAATAGATTTTTCAAATTATGATGAAGATGAGGAATATGAAGATGCCTTTGACCATATAGTATCTCTTGAAGATGCAGATTTAGCAGAAGAGGGAGCTATAGATGAATTAACTGAAGAGGTATTTCCAGGAGTTAGAAAGCTTAAAAAAACTAAAAAATAAATTTTTGAATAAAATCATCTTAAGTTAGAAACAATACTAATGAAGTATTTAATTTGAGGTGATTTTTTTATGAATAAAAAGAAATTAACTTGTCTTATCCTTTCTTTAGGATTAAGTTTATCCTTAGCAGGATGTGGTTGTGGAAAGAATAATGATGGCAATAATACAGTAGGAAATGTAATTGAAAATGGAGCTGATACTGTTGGTGATGCTGTAAAGGACGTTGGAGAAGGAGCTGCAAATATAGTTGATAATATAACAGATACCACTATGGACTATAATGCCTCTGACTTTAGAAGAGACCTAGAAAAAAGTGGAGCTAAAGTAGAAGAAACAGAAGCTTCGCAATCATATTTTTCTATTGATAATAAAGACTATACAATAGATGGAGAAAGAATATCTGTCTATGAGTATGATGAAGATGATGCTACAACTTTAAGAAATGACTTAAGCACAGTAACAAACAATGGAACAACAATCAATAATAAAGATGTTAAATGGAACAAAAAAGCCCACATCTATAAAAAAGGAAGAATAGTAGTAGTATATGATGGTGACAATGAAAAGGTATTAAAAGTTTTAAACGATACATTAGGAAATTCTTTATTGAAATAATTAAAAGCCCTATAAATGTAATAAGTTATGGTATAATAATTATATTAAAATAAACCATAATTTTATTATGTTTATGGGGATTTTATTATTTTCATTAGAATAAAAGGAGTATAAAATGTTGCAAAATTTAAGGGAACTATTTAATGGAAAAGAACTTTTAAAAGGAAATATAGGTATAGAAAGAGAAGGTTTAAGGGTTAATGAAAATGGAACATTATCTAAAGAAAATCATCCTTCTGTTTTTGGAGATAAACTTAAAAATCCATATATAACAACGGATTTTTCTGAAAGCCAAGTAGAACTTATAACTCCTACTTTTAAAAGTAGTGAAGACACATATAATTTTTTAAGTAATCTTTATGATATTTCTGTTCTTGAAATGAAAGATGAATATTTATGGCCTCAATCAATGCCTTGTGTAATACCAGAGGATAGCATTATAAAAATTGCAAGCTTTAACGATTCTATAGAGGGCATTGAGGCTAGAGTATATAGGGAAAACCTTGTTAAAAAATATGGTGGAAAAAAACAACTTATGTCTGGAATTCATTATAATTTTTCTTTTGATGAAGATATAATAAAAAAGTTATTTAAAAACAGTAATACACAAGAAGATTATAAAACCTTTAAAGATAATTTATATTTAAAGGTTACAAGAAATTATTTAAGATATAGTTGGCTTATTATATACTTATTAGGTTCAAGTAGCCTTGTTCATGAAAGCTATATAGAAAAAGATAATGATTTAGAGAAAATCTCAAAAGACACTTTTTCAAATATAGGTGCAGTATCTTATAGAAATGGAGAGGGTGGATATAAAAATAATATAGACTTATTTCCTGATTATTATTCTGTTAAAGGATATGTAGATAGTATAAATAAATGGGTGGACAAGAAATACCTACAAAGTCACAAGGAATTATATAGCTCAATAAGATTAAAGGCAAAGGATAAAAAGGATTTATTAAACTCTTTGTTAAAAGATGGTATATATTATTTAGAGTATAGAAATATAGATATCAATCCTTTTGACAAATGTGGTATAAATCTTAAAGATTTAACTTTTCTTCAATTGTTTAATTTATTTCTTCTTATAAAGGAAGAAAGTGATTATAAATTTTGGCAAGAAGAAGCTTTATTTAATCAAAGGGTAATTTCAAAGTATGGAAATAATAATATAAATTTAAAATTAGATGGAGAGGAAATTTCTAAAGAAAAGTGGGCTTTAGAAATTTTAAAGGAAATAGAACTGATTAATAATGAACTTAAGCTAGGAAGAGATGAAATAATATCCTATGAAGTTAGTAAGGTTAAAG
>JALFQD010000202.1 GCA_022785265.1 Clostridium sp.
TATAGTTCTTAATGTACCAGAATTAACTCCATATTATTTTGGACAAATGGTTTATTTCTTTGAAAAGGCTTGTGGAATTAGTGGATACTTACTAGGAATAAATCCATTTAACCAACCAGGTGTTGAAGCATACAAGAAGAACATGTTTGCTTTACTTGGAAAACCAGGATATGAAGATATGAAGGAAGCTCTAGAAAAGAGACTATAATTAAAAAATAGTGTAGGAGATACTTTAAATGGTGTCTCCTATTATTTTTTTGTTTTTTGCCCTATTTTTAACTTTTTTTATATGATTAGAGAATAATATTATCTATTAAACTGTGGATAAATTATTAAGTTTAATAAAGAAAATAAGTTTAAAAGTATATGGATTAATATTACATAATATGGTAAAATAACTTAAAAGAGGTAAATGGGGTGAGAGAGTTGGAAGAACTACAGATAATTTGTGATAAAGATAGTCCTCAAACTTTAAATCAAGAAATTTTAATTAAAGCTGTTTATAGTGGAAAAGATAAGATTGAATATAAATTTATAATTGGTAATGATGGTGTGTGGAATACAGTTCAAGATTTTTCTGAAATAAGTACTTATAGATGGACTCCTAAGGAAGAAGGAAATTATATAATAATGGTACAAGGAAAGCAGGCTGATTCTAGAAAATCATTTCATTGTATAGTTAAAAAGGAATATATTATAAAAGAAAAAAAGAAAGAAAGATTAATAGATGATATAATACTTGAAAAAGAATGTCTTATGGTTGGAGAAAAGTTGGAATTAGAGGTTATTGGAAGTGAAAATCCACTTTTATTTAGGTTTTGGCATAAAAAAGATAAGGATTGGGAAATAATAAAGGATTATTCTACAGATAATAAACTTTTATATACCATAAATAATGAAGGAAAACAAGAAATACTTATTGAGTGTAAAAGAGTTGATTCAACTGAAGTATTTGATGAATTTTCTACTGTTACATTTAAAGCTAGAGTGCCAAAGCAAATAGAAATATCTAATTTTAAATGCCTTACTAAGAAGTTATTAGTCAATGAGGAACTAATATTTAAGGTTGAAGCCACTATTGGTGAAAAAAGAAGCCTTTTATATAAATTTTTAAAGATAAATAAAGAAGGTAAAACTATATGTATACAAGATTATTCTTCTAAAAATGTTGTGTCTTTTAAGGAAACTGAAGCAGGAGATTATAAACTTCTTTGCATGGTAAGAGATATATTATCTGTTAAGGAATATGATGATAGAGCCCTTATGATATATAAAGTAAAGCCTTATACAAAGGTTAAGATTAATAAGTTTATTACAGATATGAATTCACCACAAATAAATGGTACTTTAATAAAATTAAAAGCAGAAGCTGAAGGTGGAATAGAGTTAGTATATAGATATATAATTGAAGGCCCTATAGCATATGATTCAGGCTATATAAGTGAAAGTAGCTATGATTGGATTCCAAGCCTTGAAGGAGATTATATATTAACATTAATGTGTAAGGATAAATCATTTAAAGGGGAATGTGAAGAGAGAAGGACTATAAAATTTACTATTGATAAAAAGGCAGATAAACCTGTAAAATTAGTAGATATTGTAGTTAGCAATGAAAATAAAGTATTAGTTGGTCAACCTGTGAATATAAAGGTATTGGCTGAAGGTGGAATAAAACTTGAATACTCTTTTACAATTTATTGCAATGGAAAAGAAAAAGAAGTAGTTCCTTTTAGTTATTCAAATTGGCTTAACTTTACACCAGATGAAAAAGGGGAATATCAGGTTGAAATTAAGGTTAAAGATAAGTATACTACTAAAGAGTATGATAGTCATACTTTTGTATATCTAAAAGCTAAGGAATATATTCCAGGAGAAATAGATTATGTTTTATTACCAAATAAGAATAATTATTTAGTTGATGATATAATAGATATAGAAGTTATTGTGCAAAATACTAAAAATGTACTTATAAGATATGTAACTAAGATAAATGGATATGAGATAGAAGATACTGGATTTATAGATAGCAAAAAGCTTCAAATTAATCCAAAATGCTCTGGAAAATATACAATAGAAATGTATGCAAAAAATAAAAAATGTGAAGGAGAATATGATAGCAAGAAAAAAATATCCTTTTATGTTCTTGAGAGAGCACCTATAATAAATACAAAGATTACCTTAGATAAAGAAGTTGTAAATGTAAATAAAGAAGTAACCTTTATTGCAGAAAGCAATGGAGGAAAGGAAGTGTGCTATGAATTTTATATTATGGAAAATGATAATTGGGTAAAGGTTCAAAGCTATAGTAGAAAAAATAGATATACATTTATACCATTTTTAAGGGGAAATTATAAAGTTATGGTTCTTGCTAAAAGCTTTTATAAAAAGGTAAGCTATGAGGATTATTATGAAAGCAGTTTTCAAGTTGTATAGTATGTATTGCACAGAATAAAAAATTAGGAGTTGTTATTTTTGGAACGATTAGATAAGGTTATTTCAAATTTAGGATATGGAAGTAGAAAGGAAATTAAGCAACTTGCAAGGAAGGGGCTTATAGAAGTTGATGGTGAAATAATAAAAGATAGTGGATATTCAGTAGACCCAGAAAAATCAATTATAAAGGTTAATGGAGAAGAAATATTTTATAGAAAATATATTTATTTAATGATGAACAAACCAGCAGGAGTTGTATCAGCTACCTTTGATAATAGAGATGAAACTGTTATTGATTTGTTAGAAATTGACCACCAAGCATTTGAGCCATTTCCTGTGGGAAGGCTTGATAAGGATACTGTGGGGTTATTATTCTTAACCAATGATGGAGAGTTAAATCATAGGCTAATATCACCTAAATGGCATGTGGATAAGGTTTATTATGCTAAAATTGATAAGGCAGTTGGAGAAAATGATATTAAAGCATTTAAAGCAGGAATAAAGCTAGATGATGGATATTTATGTAAGGAAGGAAAGCTTGAAATAATAAACTCATCAGAAGAAGGCTCTGAGGTTTTAGTAACCATTCAAGAAGGAAAATTTCATCAAGTAAAAAGAATGTTTCAAGCTTTAGGTAAGGAAGTTATATATTTAAAAAGAATAAAGTTTGGAGGAATTTCTTTAGATGAGGATTTAGAAGAAGGAGAATATAGAGAACTTACAGAAAAGGAACTTGAATTACTAAAAAGTTATTAGTATTAGAGATTTTTATAACAATAAAATGTTTTTAAGCTAAAATTATTGCAATTTTAAATTTTATCACCTATAATACAAGTTGCAAGGATAAATAAAAGGATAAATAGCCCCCTTTTTATTTATTGCTTATTGCTAAAACACAGTCTCGCCCCAAGGACTGTGTTTTTTTTATACTATCAGGAATTTATATATTTTGAAAACTGTGGATAACTTGCTAAGTTAATAATAAAGCTTAATAAAAGAAACAAGTTTAAGAATTTCCTTTCATTCAGTTAGAAAGTTTTACTTGTTATTTTGCGTTGACTTGGAGCTTGTCGACGGAAAA
>JALFQD010000207.1 GCA_022785265.1 Clostridium sp.
CATTAAAGCGGCACGCGAGCTGGGTTCAGAACGTCGTGAGACAGTTCGGTCCCTATCCGTCGCGGGCGTAGGAAATTTGAGAGGAGCTGTCCTTAGTACGAGAGGACCGGGATGGACTGACCTCTGGTGCACCAGTTGTTCCGCCAGGAGCACAGCTGGGTAGCTAAGTCGGGAAGGGATAAACGCTGAAAGCATCTAAGCGTGAAGCCTACCTCAAGATGAGATTTCCCATAGCATAAGCTAGTAAGACCCCTTGAAGAACACAAGGTTGATAGGTTAGAGGTGTAAGTATGGTAACATATTTAGCTGACTGATACTAATAGGTCGAGGGCTTGACCAAATAAAAAACTGAGAATATAACAAACTATGTGCAATTTTCAGAGAACAAACTCTTTAAAAGGAAACTCACTTAGCAAAGCTGAGGAGTATAAGATTCTTACCTAAATCAAAAGTTTAGAGAATCATAGCATCTGGTGATGATGGCGTAGAGGAAACACTCCTTCCCATTCCGAACAGGAAAGTTAAGCTCTACAGCGCTGATGGTACTGCATGGGAGACCGTGTGGGAGAGTAAGACGTTGCCAGGTTATTTAAAAAGCTACTTTATTAAAGAAGTAGCTTTTATTTTTTTGAAAAATATATCTCTTGTTAATTTATTGATAAGTTGCAAAACTAAATAATATATTTATTTAGTTTTTTTATATACAAGAAAATATTCACTTTATTCGTTATTTGAAATGGTAAAACATGTATTATAGCATTTAGTAACCATAGCAGAACTTGTTCCTAACATTCGTAATTTTTCCATTAATAATTCCTCCTAAAACCTATTTATAAATTTTATTATAGAGTAGAATATAAGTAAGAACAATAAAAAACAGAAATGTCGAAAATAATAGATTACAGTAAACGAATACAATCAAAAAAGGTTTTGACCAAGAAATTTTTTAATAGTATTATAATAATGGGAAAAATTTAATATGAAAGGAAGTTGTTTTATCAATGATGCCTAAGCTACTTAGCATGATAAAAAATAAGGAGATTACTAAAGAACAGATTGGAAAAGATATAATAGCTGGAATTATAGTAGCAATTATAGCTTTACCGTTATCTATAGCTTTAGGAATATCTTCGGGGGTTACACCAGAAAAGGGTCTTATAACTGCAATTATAGCAGGATTTGTCATTTCTCTTCTTGGGGGAAGTAAAGTGCAAATTGGAGGTCCTACAGGAGCGTTTGTTGTAATAATATATTCAATAATACAAGACTATGGTTTAAGTGGACTTATAACTTCTACTATAATGGCAGGAGTTATGCTTGTTATTATGGGGTTATTAAGATTTGGCTCTTTAATTAAGTACATACCTAAAACTATTACTATTGGCTTTACAAGCGGTATAGCAATAACTTTACTATCAACACAAGTAAAAGACTTTTTTGGATTAACAGTTCAAGGAGATGTTCCATCTGAATTTATTGAAAAATGGAAATGTTACATAGCAAATTTTGACTCTATAAATATTCCTACATTATTAATAGGTGTGTTAAGTATATTACTAATTGCACTATGGCCAATTATTACAAAAAATATTCCAGTATTAAAAGAAATACCAGGTTCAATGATTGCTCTAATTTTTGCAACATTATTTGTAAAATATATTCCATTTTTTGAGGGAGTGGAGACAATAGGAAAGAGATTTGGAGAAATTTCATCTAAATTGCCTATGCCATCATTACCAGCTACAAATATAGCAACCATAAATGAATTGTTTACTCCAGCATTAACAATAGCTATATTAGCAGCCTTAGAATCATTATTATCAGCTGTTGTTGCAGATGGAATGGTAGATGATACTCATGATTCTAATATGGAGCTTATAGCACAAGGAGCAGGAAATATTTTATCTGGCTTATTTGGAGGAATTCCTGCAACAGGAGCTATAGCAAGAACAGCAGCAAATGTAAAATCAGGTGGAAGAAGTCCAATAGCAGGAATGGTACATGCTGTTACATTACTCTTAATAATGCTTCTTTTAATGCCATTAGCAAAGTTAATACCAATGACAGCTTTAGCAGCAATACTTGCTGTGGTTTCTTATAATATGAGCGAATGGAGAACTTTTAAATCTCTATTAAAAGCGCCTAAAAGTGATATAATAGTGCTTTTAATAACATTCTTCTGTACTATCGTTTTTGATTTAGTTGTAGCTATTGAATTTGGTATGATTATGACAATGTTTTTATTTATGAAAAGAGTGTCTGAAACAACAGAAATAAAAGATTTAGTAGCAGAAGATGTATTTGATGAAAATACAACAAAAGTATTAGAAGACTCTGAGGATAAAATATTAGTATATCAGGTTAATGGACCATTATTTTTTGGAGTTGTACAAAGCTTTATGAAAAAAATTAAAAAAGTTGATTGTTCAGCAGAAGTTTTAATTCTAGATTTAAGACATGTACATGCAATAGATGCTTCAGCAATAGATGCTTTGAAACAAGTATATAATCATTGTGAAAAGTTAAAAATAAAATTTGTATTAACCCATTTACAAGAGCAGCCTCAAAAAGTATTAAATAAAATGGGACTTTCAAATCTTATTGGAGAAGATAATTTATATGATAGTAAAGTAGAAGCTATTGAAGATGCATATGAATATATAAAAAATGACCAAAATAATAAGTAAAATCAAGGAAACTTTAGTGTAATATAGCTAAAGTTTCTTTTTTTTGAAAAAAGTAATTGACAAAATAAGGAATAAAAGTTAAAGTTTAAGAATAAGGGTTAATTTTAAACATATAAGAGGAGATGGTGTTTGTGTGGAAAAAAGAAATGATAGCCATGATATTGGCAGGAGGACAAGGTTCTAGATTAAAGGAACTAACTAAAAATATAGCTAAACCAGCAGTACCTTTTGGAGGAAAGTATAGAATAATTGATTTTGCACTTAGTAATTGTGCAAATTCTAGGATAGATACTGTAGGAGTATTAACACAATATAAGCCTTTAGAATTAAGTTCACATATTGGAATAGGAAGTCCTTGGGACTTAGATAGACGAAATGGGGGAGTGTCAATTTTACCACCATATGAAACTGAAACAGGAGGTAATTGGTATAGAGGAACTGCAAATGCTATATATCAAAATATTTCATTTATAGATAATTATGATCCAGAGTATGTATTAATTCTTTCAGGAGATCATATATATAAAATGGATTATAGTAAGATGCTTGAATATCATAAAAAAAGTGGGGCAGAAGCAACAATTTCAGTTATAAATGTTTCTAAGGAAGAAGCAAGTAGATTTGGAATTATGAATACAAATGATGATATGTCAATTTATGAATTTGAAGAGAAACCTAAAGTACCTAAAAGCACATTAGCTTCAATGGGAATTTATATATTTAATTGGAAAACATTAAAGAAATATTTAAAAGCAGATGAATTGGATGAATTGTCTAGTAATGATTTTGGAAAAAATATTATTCCTAAAATGATTAATGCAGATGTAAAAATAATGGCATATCCATTTGAAGGATATTGGAAAGATGTAGGTACCATAGAAAGCTTATGGAAAGCTAATATGGATTTACTAAATAAAGATAATAAATTAAATTTATATGATTCAAATTGGCCAATTTTATCAAAATCATCAAATTATCCATCACAATATATTGGCATAAATGCAAATGTTAAAAATTCAATGGTATCAGAAGGTTCAAAAATAGAAGGAACTGTAATTAATTCATTAATTTTTGAGGGAGCAGAGATTGGTGAAAATGTTATAATAAGAGATTCTGTAATTATGCCTAATGCAAAAATAGGAGATAATTCAACAATAAATAAAGCTATTATCGCTACTGGAATTACAATTGGTGAAGGAATAAACATTGGAAATGGT
This sequence comes from Clostridium sp., assembly GCA_022785265.1. Lineage (GTDB taxonomy): Bacteria > Bacillota > Clostridia > Clostridiales > Clostridiaceae > Clostridium. The sequence goes on from JALFQD010000207.1 coordinate 3,905, forward strand.
GAAAATGTAAGCTTAATAGCTGAAGATATAGTTAAAATTATAAGTTATTCAGAGAAAGAATATTCATTAGGATAAAAATATATTGAAGTTTTAAATAAAAAAGTGGTTTTGCCACTTTTTTTTATACTATTAGTTATAGTATTAAAAAAATAATGAATAAAACTCTCAAATAAAAAAAATACTAAATTTGAGGTGATTAAGTTGGAAAATCAAAAGTTGGTTGATGATTTAAATAAATTTCTTAAGGGTATTCATATGGGAGGTGCTACGTTTAAAGATTACTTAGAAAAAGCTCAGGATATTAAACTAAAGAATGAATTAAGAATTATAGTGGAGTCATTTAAAAGACATGAGGAAGCAGTAACTCATAGAATAGAATTACTTGGAGGAAATGCAGCAGATACTTTAGGATTTATGGGAATGATTGGAGAAACGTTGGAAAAAATGAAACTTATAGTTGTAGATTCTGATAGGGAAGTAATAGATTATGCAATAAATGCAATGAATATGGGAGTAGAGCAAGGAAATAAATTTATAGCAGAACATCAAGATTTAGAACCAAACATAAAAAAAGAAATTGAAAAAATAGTAGAAGATAATGATAAACATCTTAAAAAATTAAAAAATATATAAAAAGCTGTTGATAGTGTATAATATAGATAAAATTTAATCTAGGAAGTGTTATACATGAATACAGAATATAAAATATTTGATAGTCATGCTCATTATGATGATGAAGAGTTTGATGATGATAGAAAAGAAATTATTGAAGAACTTAAAAATGATGGAGTAATTGGAATAATGAATTGCTCCTCTTCATACAAAAGTATTGCTAAAACTTGTGAATTAATTAATACATGGGATTTTATTTATGGAGCAGTAGGAATACATCCTGAAAATGCTGATGAATTTAAAGATGAAATGCTTGAAGAATTTAAAGAAATTATTAAAAAAAATCAAAAAATCAAAGCAATAGGCGAAATAGGGCTTGATTATTATTGGGATGAAAATCCAGATAAAGAAATTCAAAAAGATGTTTTTAGAAAACATATGAAATTAGCAGATGAACTTAATCTTCCAGTAATAATACATGATAGAGAGGCACATGAAGATACTTTGAATATAATTAAGGAGTTCCCAAATGTAAGAGGGGTTGTACATTGTTTTTCAGGAAGTGTAGAATTTGCAAAAGAATGCTTAGAGTTAGGATATTATATTGGAATAACAGGAGTAGTAACTTTTAAAAATGCTAAAAAGGTTAAACAAGTAGTAGAAGAAGTAGCTGTTGAAAGATTGTTAGTTGAAACAGATTGTCCATATATGGCTCCCGAACCTAATAGAGGGAAAAGAAATAAATCAACTTATATTAAATATATTATAGAAAAAATTTCAGAAATAAAAGAAATTGACCCTAAAATATTTAATTTAAAAGTAAATGAAAACATAAAAGGTTTATTTAATATAAAGTAAAGTATTAAAAATTGGAAAATATAAAAAGTGTAAAATTATTATTTTGTTTTTTGCATTTATGGCTTAAAATTAGGGCAAAGCAATACATTTTATCTAATCTAATCAAATGTAAATAAAACAACAAAAAAATAGAATTCAACAATCGATTACAAAAAATGTATTAAATTTAATTAAAAAAATAATGATAAAAATGTTAATTAATAGGATGAAATTTTACATAAATAGGAAAATGGTTTGACAAATCAATTAAGTCTAGTGTATAATAATCTTGTTGCTCTTGCCAAAGGAGGGAAATACTATGATAGAAAACTTAAAAAATTTAAAAAAGAGTTTTTCTAACGGTCCTAAGGCAAAGATAATAGGTGGAATGATAATAGCAGCAATTATCATATCGACTGTTTTAATTATCAATTTAAGAAAGACAGTAATTATAAGTATAGACGGAAAAGAAAGAAAATTTGTCACATACAAAGGGACTGTTAAAGAGGCACTCGATGATAAGGGAATAGAAGTGTTAGAAAAAGACAAAATTGAACCATCATTAGATACCGAAGTAACAGAAAATCAAAAAATTGAAATTAGAAGAGCTGTACCAATAAAAGTTGTAATGGCAGGTCAAGAGCAAAAAGAGCTATTAACAGCTGAGGAAACAGTTGAGGACATGCTTCAGGCAGAAAAAGATGAATTAAAAAAATCAGGAATAGATTATAAAGAACAAGATATAGTTGAGCCTGATTTATCATCAAAAATTGAAGATGGCATGGAAGTAAAAATAACAGATGTAGAAGTAGAAAAAGTTGTAGAAGTGCAAGAAATAAAATATTCAACAGAAATTGTACAAGATAATACAAGGTATTCAATACAGCCAGAAGTTGTACAACAAGAAGGTATCAATGGAGAACAAGAAGTAACCTATGAAGTAGTAAAACATGATGGTGTAGAGGTTGAAAGAGAACAAATAGCTGCCAAAGTTATAAAGGAAGCACAAAATGAAATTATAGCAATGGGAACAATGGATGGTGTTGTTAACAGAGGCGGAGATATTTATGGTAAAAAGAAATTTATTGCAAGTGCAACTGCTTATTCCGCAAGTAGTAGTTCAGATAGAACTTATTCAGGAAGGGCTTTAAAAAGAGATCCAAACGGTATAAGTACAATAGCAGTAGACCCAACAGTTGTTCCATTAGGAAGTAAGGTTTGGGTTGAAGATTATGGTTACGCTGTAGCTGCAGATATTGGCGGAGCTGTTAAAGGAAATGTAATAGATTTATATTTTGATACACATCAAGAATGTGTAAACTGGGGTAGAAGAAATAAAGAACTTGTTGTTATAGCCTATCCTGGTGAATGGTAAAATGATTTATATAAGCAATTATTTTAATTAAGTATATATAAGCTAAAAATAAAGTAGTTATTGTACTAAAAAGTACAATGGCTATTTTTTTTGGAGAAATTATATTGGTTATTAAATAATATACACCTTGCTAAGCTTAATAATAAAGATTAATAATTTCACACTTCTTTAGAAAGTTTGATATAATAATTAATAACTAAATTTAAGGAAAGGAAGTATTATTTTGATAAAAGAAGTTATAGTCGTAGAGGGAAGAGATGACATAGCAGCAGTAAAAAGAGCTGTGGATGCAGAGATGATAGCTGTTGGTGGATTTGGAATAAATGCAAAAGTAATAGCAAGAATAAAAGAAGCTCAAAAAAGAAAAGGTGTTATAGTTTTAACTGACCCAGATTTTGCTGGAGAAAAAATTAGAAGGATTATCTCTAAAAGAGTAAAAGGAATAAAGCATGCTTATATAGCACAGGAAGATGGTTTAAAAGATGGAGACATTGGAGTAGAAAATGCAACTCCAGAAGTTATAATAAAAGCTTTAGAAAATGCAAAAATTACATTAGAAGAAAAAAATGATTTTTATAATATGCAAGATTTATATCATTTTAAATTAGCAGGACAGCCTGATTCTAAAAAAAGAAGAATAATTTTAGGAAAAGAACTTGGAATAGGTTATGGAAATGCAGCTCAGACTCTTTCAAGGCTAAATAATTATGGTATAAGTAAAGAAGAATTTATAAAAGCTATAAATAAAATAACAGAGGAGTTAGGAGAATAATTAATGGATATAAAAAATTATAGTACTCAAGAGTTAGTAAAAAAATATAACTTTAAATTTTCAAAAAGCTTAGGGCAAAACTTTTTAATAGATGAGTCTGTTCTTACTGATATAGTAGAAGGTGCAGAGGTAAATAGTGAAGATTTAGTAATAGAAATAGGACCAGGAGTGGGTTCACTTACAGCTAAACTTTTGTGTAAAGCAAAGAAAGTGGTTTCTATAGAATTAGATAATGATTTAATTCCAATTTTAGAAACTGAATTAGGAGAAGAGCCTAATTTTACATTAATACATAATGATGCTTTAAAAGTTGATTTTAATGAAATAATAGGAGAAGAAAAGAGTGTTAAACTTGTAGCTAACTTACCATACTATGTAACAACTCCTATTATAGCTAGACTTTTAAAGGAGGATTATAAATTTGAATCATTGACAATAATGATTCAAAAAGAAGTTGCAGAAAGAATAGATGCAGAGCCTAATTGCAAAGAGTATGGAGCTTTATCTCTTATGGTTCAATATTACTGTAATACTAAAATTATAAGAAGAGTATCACCAAGTTGTTTTATACCAAGACCTAAGGTTGATTCTATTGTAATAAGACTTGATAAGTTAAGTCAACCAAGAGTTAATGTAAATGATGAAAAATTAATGTTTGATATTATAAGAAATTCTTTTAATATGAGAAGAAAGACATTATGGAATGGGGTAAAATTTTTAGGACTTCCTAAAGAAAGTTTAGAAAATGCTTTTGAAAAAGCTAATATTGACCCAAAAAGAAGAGGAGAAACTTTAACTCTTGAGGAATTTGCTAGCTTATCTGATGCAATATATAATATAAAGCAATAAGAGAATAATATTTACACATATGCATATAATTTATTGAAATAATCTATATGCGGAGGAATAGGAGCTTGGCACATAGCAATAAATTGTATAGAAACTTTATAATACTACAGGAGGATAAAAAGGAAAATTTAAAAGATGGTGATAAACCTCTATCTGGATATGCAAAGATAGAAGCAAAAAGTGATAAATGCAAAATATCATTTTATACTCAAAACTTAAAAAGTGATGATGAATATTTCATGGTACTTATCTGCTATAAGAAAGATATAAAAAAGATAGTAGACTTAGGCTCCTTAAAGGTAGATGAATTAGGTAAAGGAGAGGCTTATAAAGATTATTATATTAATGATATTGCAGGATTAAATTTTTCTTATGATAAAATATCAGGTGCTGGAGTATACAAATATAAAGATGGAAAACCTAACTTTTTAATGTATGGTTTTATAAATGGAGAATCAGATTGTAATGGGTGGAAAAATTTAAAAATTTTAAAATGTGATGATTCTTATAAGATGATTACTGACAAAGAGAAAAAAACTTTCATAAAAGAAGAATGTGAAAAAAAAGAATATAAGAAAAAAGAAGAAAGTAAGTGTGAGTGTGAAAAATGTGTTCATAAGAAAGAGGAATCTTGTAAAGACGATTATAAAAAAGAAAAGCATGAAGAGTGTGAAAGAGATAAAGAATGTAAGGATTATGAAGAGAAAAAGCATGATTTTGATAAAGTAAAATGCAATAAGTGTGACCATGAAAAAAAAGAATGTGTCAAAGAAAAAAAACATGAACATAAAGAAGAGCAATGTGATAAAGAAAAAAAACATGAGCATGAAAAAATAGAATATGCTAAATCTGAAAAAAATGAACATAAAGAAGAATGCGAAAATAATCATAATAAAAATAAGTGTGAAAGTCATGATTGTAAGAAAGTGAAATATGAAGATTATGAACATAAAAATGAGTGTCAGTATTGTGAATATAATGAAGAAAAGTGTGAACGAAAAGATGATATAGCTCTTCAAGATCCATGCCTTAGCAGAGGAGAGATTCCCATTACTTTTGAAGAGTATGAAAGAAAAATTGAGGAAAGAAAAAATAAAAAAGGTATAGAAATTATTAGTGAAGAGAATATAGAGTGTGATGAAAAAGAAACTGAGGAAAGAAAAGTAGAATATAACTTAGAGGAAAATAGAAGAAATATAGGCTACTACAGAAATGCTACTGAAAAATTTGAATTAAAAGGTGCTTTAGGACAGTTTTTTAATGGTGTAGCAAATGGTTTTGAAGAAGTTAGCAACGAATTTGATGAAATAAAGTATTGTAAGTGGTATAAAGTAAAAATTAACTCTTTAGATGATATGTGTGATATATCAGACTATAATAAGTACAACATAGTATATTATCCAATGATAAATTACTATCCATATATAAAAAAGTATGGTTATTTTATTATTGGATATAAATGCAATAAATGTGGTGAGGTAGATTATATAGTTTATGGAATACCAGGAACTAGAGATATAGATGAGCAACCTTATTCAGGAAAAACAGGTTTTGTGACTTGGATTAGAAGGGATTTAAATAAAGAAAATGGATGCTGGCTTATGTTCTATGATTACAAAAAATCCACAGTAGTTATTCCAATGAAATAAATAAAGGTTTGCTAATAACATATGAAAGTATTATAATTTTAGTTATATTAGGAGAAGCAATTTAAGCTTCTCCTAATATACTATATATAAAATAAAAAAATAGGAGGATTTATGAAACCAGAATTATTAGAGATATTTGGATTCCATATTTATGGTTATGGGCTAATGATTGCAATAGGAATAATATGTGCATCATACATATTTACTAAAAATGCAGGAAAAAGAGGTTATAATGAAGATAAAATATTTAACCTAATAATATTAACTGTAATTATGGGAGTTGTAGGTGGAAAATTATTATTTATAATAACAGAAATTAAAGATGTAATAAAAAATCCATCCATATTACTTGATTTTGGAAGTGGGTTTGTTATTTATGGTGCTATTATTTTAGGTGCATTAACAGTATTTTTATATTGTAAATGGAAAAAATGGAATGCTCTTGAAGTTTTAGATTGCATAGTTCCAGCTGTTGCAATAGCTCAAGGCTTTGGAAGAATTGGATGTCTTTTAGCAGGATGTTGCTATGGAGCAGAGACAAACTCTCCATTATCAATAGTATTTCCAGGTGGCGTTAATTCATTAGCACCAACAGGAGTACATCTTCATCCAACACAAATATATTCATCTATTTTTGACTTTGCATTAGGTATATTTTTATTGTGGTATCTTAAGAAAAGAAGAGAAAATGGAAAAACATTTGGATTATATGTTATTATATATAGCATAGGAAGATTTATTATTGAATTTTTAAGAAACGACCCAAGAGGTAATGTGGGTATAATGTCTACCTCACAGTTTATAGCTATATTTACATTGATTATAGGAATTTTAGCTTTTAATATTCATAAATTTAGAAAGGGGAATAATAGAAGTGAAGAAAAGTAAAATATTACTTATTGCTTTTGTTATAATAATGACCACTTTATTTTCAGGTTGTGAAGCTATAGATAATGGTATGGTTAAGCTTGGATTAAAAAATAATGATTTTGAATATATTAAAGAAAATAAGGTTAATCAGATAATAATACAAAGTACAAGAGATGCAGGCTTTAGATTTGTAGTAACTGATAAAAATGCAATAAATGATATATATGACATAGTATCATCAGGAAGAATAAAAGAGTCTAAAAGTAAATTAGATGCTGATTATATTTTTGATATATACATTGGAGATGAAGTTAAGTCCTACAAATATGTTGTAAGTGCTAGTGATAGTGATACTGGAAATTTTTATGATGATGAAAAAGCATATCTTATATCAAAAAATTTAGATGATACAATTATAAAGAATCTATCTTTTGTAAGAAAGCCAAGAGATTTTGAGGATATATATTATAAATGTATATTAGATGTACTTGAAGAAAAGAAGAATTCATTAAAAGAAGATAATAAAGTTGGAGTAAATATTGCTGGTGATGTGGATTGTTTAAAATATATGTTTTCAATAGATTTAGAGCAGTTTAAAAAGGATATAGATAAGATATTACCAGGAACAACTTTAGTTGAAAATAATAGTGATGATTTTGATACTGTTATAACAGTAAAAAATAGAGGCTACAGTAGTAAAATATTTAAAACTACAATTACAGTAGATGATAAGAAAAATAAAATTTATGAAACTTATTATGTATCTGCCGTTTATGAAAGTAAGGGTTGGGATATTGATATAGGCGAAGTAAATACTAAACCAGAAAATTGGTAAATTTATAAAGGAGAAAAAATTAAGATGAGTGATTGTTCAAATTGTCCAAGTAAAGAATCTTGTGCTTCACAAGGCACAAATACATGTCCGTCAACTAACATAAGTTTAAAAGTGTTACCTAAGTATGGAAAGGTTAAAAATATTATAGGAGTTATTAGTGGTAAAGGTGGAGTTGGAAAATCCACTGTAACAGGAATAGTTGCTTCTATGCTAAGAAAAAAAGGATATTCAGTAGGGGTATTAGATGCTGATATAACAGGACCTTCTATGCCTAGATTTTTTGGAATAAATGAAAAAAGAGCAAGAATGGTTCCAGTAGATGAAAATACTATAAAGTTTGAACCAGTAGAAACTGAAAGTGGCATTAAGGTTATGTCAATGAATTTAGTTACTAAGGTTGAAGATGAGCCTTTAATATGGAGAGGACCAGTAATAACAGGAGTACTTCAACAATTATATACAGATACTTTATGGGGAGATTTAGATTATTTATTAATTGATATGCCTCCAGGAACAGGAGATATTGCCTTAACAGTTATGCAACAATTCCCAATAAAAGAATTAATAATGGTATCAACTCCACAAGATATGGTATCAATGATTGTTAAAAAAGTTGTAATAATGGCTCAAAAGATAGGGGTAAAGGTTAGAGGAGTAGTAGAAAACATGTCTTATATAACTTGTACAGACTGTGGTAAGAAGCTACCTGTATTTAGTAAGAAATCAGCAGAAGAGCATGCAGAATATTTAGGCATTCCTTTAATTGGTGAGTTACCAATAGATTTAGAATTTACAGAAGCATTAGAAAAGGGAAAAGCTGAACAATATGTAATTGAAAGCCCATTATTTTCTTTAATATTTGAAGGACTGTATTAATACTAGAATAAAACTCCTTTATTATTGGAATACTAACTAATGTATTTTAATAGTAAAGGAGAATTTTTTTATGAAAGCTAAAGTAGATAAAGATACATGTATAGCTTGTGGATTATGTCCTAGTATATGTGAGGAAGTTTTTCAAATAGGTGATGATGGAAAAGCAGAAGCTAAGCTTGAAGAAGTTCCTAAAGACTATGAAGAAGAAGCACAAGAAGCAGCAGAAAGCTGTCCTGTAAATGCAATTGAAGTAGAGTAAAAAAATAAAAACCTCAGAAGACCATAGTATAAGGTCTTTGAGGTTTTTGCTCTAGAAAAAATCAATAAAATCATCATGTGGAATTTTATGATTTGAATATTCACATGAAAAATCTATAGTGCTTCCTATGGTATCTTTGTTAATTGAAGATAAAGGAATGGATATAATTAGTCCATCTTGTAAAGATACAAATGCTTCAAATTTATTTTTGTCAATTAATAATCCTTTCATACAATCACCATCCTAAGGTTAGGATGACCATAAATAAAAAAAGATATACACTTATTAATAAATATCATTATATACAAGCTTAAAAACCATTAAAGATTCTTCTATTCTAGGTTTTAGAAGCTTTTTCTTTTTTTCAAAGTCCTTTTTGCCATCTTCAGTAAGTCTATAAATTTTTTGAAATTTTTTCTTGGGGTCATCCCATTCTCCAATAACAAGACCTTGCTTTTCAAATTTTTTTAATAATGGGTATATACCACCTGTGCTAGGAATCCACAAACCATTAGTTCTTTCTCCGATTTTTTTTGATATATCATTTCCATTAGATGGTTCTATACTTAAAATGTGAAGAATATATATAGGAAGTAGCCCTTTAGTAAAAATCTGACCAACAGATTCCTTTTCTTTTTGAGCCTTTTTTAACTCAGAAAGTTTAGCTTTATATTCTTCATATAATCTTTTTTCTTCAGCTTTAATCTCTTCTTTGCTCATAAGATTAAAATCACTCATAATAATTTAAACCTCGTATATAAATACTCCTATTAGTCCAGGTCCAGTATGAACTCCAAGTGCAGGTCCAATACAAGAAAAATGTATTTCATTTACATTATCAAGTTGTTTTATTGATTCAAAGAATTCTTTACCTTCTTCTAGAGCATCACCATGCATAATCCATATGTTACACTTACCTTTAGATAGATAGTCTTCTATAATTTTTGTAAGCTTAGATAGGGATTGTTTTCTACCTCTTACTTTAGCAACAGTAGTATATATTCCATCATCATCAACTAATATTACTGGTTTTAAGTTAAGAAGTTCTCCTATTGTACCACTTACTCTTCCAATTCTACCACCCTTTTTTAAATATTCCAATGTGTTTAAAGTGAAATATACATGAGATTTTTTTCTTAGTTTAGGAAGTGTAGCAATTATTTCTTCAAAACTTTTTCCTTCCTGCACCATTATTGCAGCTTGAAGAGCAATATACCCTTCTGCAATAGTAAGAGTTTTTGTATCATATACAAAAGAAGTAAGTTTTGGATGGTCTTCTAATATTAATCTTATAGAATTTCCAGTACCAGAAAGCTCAGAAGATATATTTATAGATATAACATGAGTATATCCTTCCTCCTCTAAAGTGTTTAATATACTATTTATTCTTTCAGCACTAGGTAATGAAGTTGTAGGAATTTCTTTTTTTAATGAACTATAAACTTCATCAGGATGAATTGTTACCTTATCTTCATATTCTCCAGTTGAATAAATTATTCTAAATGGAGCAAACTTTATATTATATTTTTTTAATGTTTCAATATCTAAATCAGATGCACTATCTGTTAGAATAGCTATTTTTTGCATGTTATTCCTCCAAAAAATAAATATTTATAGTACTATATCAAAAGTGATATGATAAAAACTATATCAATACTGATATAGTTATAATATATCAAAAGTGATATTATTATTCAATAATTACAGAAAAAAATAAGTCAAATTTAAAATGAGTAGATATAAAGAGAAAAATAAATATAAATAAAACTTAAACATAAAAATACTTATAAATTAAAAATATGGATAATTGATATAAGTGATAGAATACAGTATAATAATTTAAGTATTATACTAGATATTGTGTTTAAGAGGGTGTTTTGATGCTATATGTTGTAAAAAGAGATGGAAGAGAAGTAGAATTTGATAGAGGAAAAATAGCTCAAGCTATAAGAGGAGCAGCTACAGAAGTTGGTTCTAACCTTAAAGTAAATGAAGTTTCAGATACTGTTCAAAGGGTAGTTAAGCTTATTAAAAATACAGAAAAAGAAAAAATAGAAGTTGAAGAAATTCAAAATTTAGTTGAAAAAGCATTAGTTGACGAATCATATAAAGATATTGCAAATGCATATTCAAATTATAGAGTTGAGAGAACAAAAATTAGAGATATAAAATCTGATTTAATGCAAACTATTGAAAAGATTGGAGTAGAAACTGATAGAGATAATGCAAATGTTGGAAATAACTTTAGTTCAAAGCTTTTAAGAATAGCTTCTGAATCAAATAAATGGCATAATTTGGCAACTATGCCTAAATATTTGGCTAAGCTTCATGAAGTAGGGGATTTATATTATCATGATTTAGATAGTTATAATCTAACAACAAATTGTCTCCACATACCAACAAGAGAAGTATTAGAGAAAGGGTTTAATACAGGTTATGGAACAATAAATGTTCCTAAAAGAATAGAAACTGCTGCAGAGCTTTCATGTATACTTCTTCAATCAACTCAAAATGATATGTTTGGAGGTCAGTCACATCCTGACTTTGATAATGATATGTCAATTTTTATAGAGCCTACTAGACAAGAAATAAGAAAAGAACTTTCAGATTTAGGCATAGAAGAGAGCGGAATGGATGAATTAGTTGAAAAGAAACTTATAAATAGAGTTCACCAAGCAATGCAAGGAGTTATTTATAATCTTAACACAATGCATGTGCGACTTGTTGCATAATGAAAAGTTATGCCTAATAAATGATAATTTAAAATATTAACAATATCTGGTATTTAAAAATATATAAGAAATTTATAATCATTTATTAGAACTTATATCTCGAGTTGTAAAATGATAGAGTAACGTCTTGAAGTGCACCTCTAATACTCCGATTAGCAGATAAAGCTATGATAATTAGCCTAATGTTAAAAGCTCGGTGAAGTCAGCTGAGAACTACCGTAATTATACGAAAGTCGTTTAGAGGTAAATGATGTAGTCTATAGGCTGGGAGTCCATAAAATGAATATGATTAGGATGTGCCTTAACAAAGCACCGACGAATCTTCGAGATAAAACACCTATAGTGTAGTGTGTAGAAATGCACATGGCTCGTCAAGTCGAGTGTTACATGTGGTTGAGTAAAATTGTGCGTTATGAAAGACCATTAAGAGTTAAAGGCTCTTAGCTTTAAAAGTGTGTAACAGGTGTATAGAAGAAATCTAAGTTCATATGAAAGGATAGAGATATAGGAACAAGGAAAGCTTAGAACATGGAGAGATTATCACTCAATGAAATGTTGATATGGAAAGGACTTAAATCTATAACATATCTTAATCTAAGTGAGAGTAGAGGCATAGTACCATTGAAACTCTGATAACAAGGAGTGGAGGGATAGCCTCAAGTCGGTTAAATTGAAAATGTAAAGTTATAATAAATATAAGGTTCGAGTAAGACTAAAAGAAGCGTAAACGCAAAGTAATTAGGAAACTAAAGAAAGGTGTTGAAGCTAACTTATGCCGACAAAAGAAAGAAAAATATTAAAGAAAAAGAAGTTGAGAAATAATGAATACTATAATATGCAATCTATCTTTGATAATTTGTATAAAAGAAGTAAACAAAATCAAAACTTCAATAAAATATATAATCTTATAATAAGCAAAGAAAATATTCTACTCGCATACAGAAATATTAAAAGTAATAAAGGTGGTAAAACTAAAGGAATCAATAATACTACTATATTAGATATAGGGAATTTAGATGAGGATAAAATAGTAAACTATGTAAGACATAGATTACAAAACTACAAACCTCATAGTATTCGTAGAAAATATATTCCAAAAAAGAATGGAAAATTGAGACCTTTAGGAATTCCAACAATTGAAGACAGATTAATACAACAATGTTTCTTACAAATTCTTGAACCCATACTGGAAGCAAAATTTCATAATGACAGCTATGGATTTAGACCTAATCGGTCAGCACATAATGCAATAGCAAAAAGCTACTACTATATAAATAACTGTAAATGTCATTATGTAGTAGATGTAGATATCAAAGGTTTCTTTGATAATGTAGACCATGGAAAATTAATTAAACAATTATGGAGTTTGGGAATAAGGGACAAAAAAGTAATATGTATAATCAGTAAAATGCTTAAGGCTGAAATAGAAGGGGAAGGCATTCCTACTAAAGGTATTCCCCAAGGTGGTATATTATCTCCATTATTAGCCAATGTAGTTTTAAATGAGTTAGATTGGTGGATAGATAGTCAATGGTTAGGTTTTGAAGCAAAACAAGTTACCAATTTTGGTAGAATTACAAATAAGCCATATAAAAACACCAGCAATAGACTATTAGCACTAAAAAGAACCAATCTAAAACCTTGCTTTATAGTGCGATATGCAGATGACTTCAAAATCTTTACAACAAGCTATGAAAATGCAGTAAAACTATACAATGCAATAGAAGATTGGATTGATAAGAGATTAAAATTAGAGATAAGTCCAGAAAAATCGAAAATAGTTAATCTCAAAACAAACTACTCTGAATTTTTAGGATTCAAAATAAAAGCAGTTAAAAAGGTGAAAGATGGAAAAGAAAAATATGTTGTAAAGAGCAAAATACTGGATAAAGAAAAGCAACGAATCAAAAGACAACTAAAAGAAAGAATTATCAATGTTTGCAATGACAATACAAACAAAGAAATGTATAAGTTAAATGCCATGATATTAGGAGTTCATAACTATAATAAAGTTGCAACTTTAGTGAGTGAAGATTTTGGAAATATAGAACATGATATGATTTCATATATAAGATGGAAATTTAAACGTGTAGCAAAAAATAAAGGAAAAGTAAATGATACTTATATGAAGCTTTATGGTCAATATAAGAATCGTAAGCAATACTTTATTGGAGGCATAGCAATGTATCCAATATCTGGCGTTAGATTTTCAAAACCAATCATCTTCAATCATAAGATATGTAGCTACACAACAGAAGGCAGAAAGCTTATACATGCAAAGTTAGAAAGTGTAAATTCATATGTGATTAGCACAATAATGAACAATCCAGTACCTAAACGCTCAGTAGAATACAATGATAATAGACTATCACTATTTTGTGCTCAAAGTGGTAGATGTGCAATAACAGGTCTAAACTTAGAACTAAATAATATGCACTGTCATCATAAAATACCAAGGTCACAAGGTGGAACTGATAAATATGATAATTTAGTATTTTTGTTGGAAGAGATACACTTATTAATACACACTAACAAATCAGAAACACAGAGAAGAATATTGAAAAAATATAATATTAATACAAAGATGTTAAATAAGATAAATAAATTACGCAAGTTAGTCGGAAATTATAACATTACAGTTTGCAAATTAGTTTCATAAAAGAAACGAAGTGTAAATATCAATTTAATCGATGGAACGCCGTATGAGACGAAAGCCTCACGTACGGTGTGGAGTGGGGGAAAAGATAGAGATAACTTCAAAGTCTTACCTATCACTATTCAAGAGCTGGTTCTCAAGTACCATTTAGCTCAATAAATTTAGGAATACCTAAAAATAAAGATGCTGCATTACTTTGTGAAATATTTTTATTAGAGTATGAAAAAGGACTTGGAAAAGGAGAACAGCCTATTTTTCCTAATATAATATTTAGAGTTAAATCTGGTGTAAATAGAGAAGAAGGAACCCCTTATTATTATTTATATAAATTAGCATGTAGGGTTGCAGCAAAGAGAATGAATCCAACATTTATGAACATAGATGCTGATTTTAATAAAGAATATTATGATAGAGGATATATGCCTGCTACAATGGGATGTAGAACATATCTTATGAAAAATGTTAATGGTGAACCAGGATGCAAGGGAAGAGGAAACATAGCTCCAGTAACAATAAATCTTCCTAGAATAGGCATTCAAGCAAAAGGCAATATAGATAGATTTTTTGATATGTTTGAAGAAAAAATTGATTTGGCAAAGGAATCATTACTTCATAGATATAGTGTATTAAAAAATCTAAGAGTTAAAGATTTACCTTTTGTTGTTGGTCAACATTTAATGAAGGGTGCAGAAAATTTAGGACAGGAGGATTCTATAGAGCCAATTTTAAAACAAGGTACATGGGGAATAGGATTCATTGGTCTTGCAGAAACTTTAGTTGCATTAACAGGAAAGCATCATGGAGAAGATGAGAATTCAAGAGAGTTAGGTCTAAGAATAATTACATTTTTAAGAAAAAAGGTTGATGAATTTACAGAAGAAACTCATTTAAACTGGAGTGCATATGCAACACCAGCAGAAGGTCTTTCAGGTAAATTTATAAAAAAAGACCAAAAGATGTTTGGAATTATACCTGGAGTTACTGATAAGGAGTATTATACAAATAGCTATCATGTTCCAGTAGGATATCCTATATCAATAAAAAGAAAAATAGATATAGAAGCACCATATCATAAGTTGTGCAATGGAGGTCATATAAGCTATATAGAGGTTGATGATAACCCAACTGAGGATATCATAAAAGACATAATAGACTATGCTTTTGAAAACACTAATATGGGATATATGGGTGTTAACTTCCATATAAGATATTGTAAAGATTGTGGAGAAACTCTTCATGGTAGTGAAGTAAGCTGTCCTAAGTGTGGAAGCAGGAATATACAAGGAATATCAAGAGTAACAGGATACCTAAGCTTAGATGAAAGATTTGGTCCAGGAAAATATAATGAAAGAAAAGATAGAATAACACATACTAATAGTCACAAAAATACTTATAGATAATAAAAAATAATACACATAAAACTATATGGACACATTATAAAGTGATTTTTCAACTAAGATATTACTTTATATTGTGTCTATATTTTTTTATAGCAAATTATCATATATTTAGATAATTAAAAAATAACTATATTTTTTAATAAAATATAAATTAAATAAGATACATAATATAAAAAAATAAGTGAATTTAAAATGAATTGTTTATTGTAAAAAAATGTGATAAAATATTGAAAGTATTAAATTTTAAGGAGGATGGATTAATGGTTAAATTATATAAAAATGGTGCCTATCTTTTAAATGGTACTGAGATAGTAGAAGATGGAAGCGAACAAGCTGCTATACTAGCAAGTAAATTGGGGGATAAATATCCAAGCAAGGAAGAAGCAGCAAAAAATACAATGGCTTATAGTATTTTAAGTGCACATAACACTTCTGATAATATGGAAAAGTTAAAAATTAAATTCGATAAATTAACTTCACATGATATAACATTTGTAGGAATTATACAAACAGCAAGAGCTTCAGGATTAGAAAAGTTCCCAGTTCCATATGTACTAACAAACTGTCATAACAGTCTTTGTGCAGTAGGTGGTACAATTAATGAAGATGACCATATGTTTGGACTTTCTTGTGCTAAAAAATATGGTGGAATTTATGTTCCTCCTCATCAAGCAGTTATTCACCAATTTGCAAGAGAAATGCTTGCTGGTTGTGGAAAAATGATATTAGGTTCTGATAGCCATACTCGTTATGGTGCTTTAGGTACTATGGCAATTGGAGAAGGTGGTCCAGAAATAGTTAAGCAATTATTAAATAAGACATATGATATAAACATGCCAGGTGTAGTTGGAGTTTATTTGACTGGAAAACCTCAAAAGGGTGTTGGACCTCAAGACGTTGCATTAGCAATAATTGGAGCAGTTTTTGCTAATGGATATGTTAATAATAAGGTAATGGAATTCGTTGGAGATGGTATTTCTAACTTAAGTGCAGATTTCAGAATTGGAATTGATGTTATGACAACAGAAACTACTTGTCTATCTTCAATTTGGAGAACTGATAATACAATAAAAGATTTCTTCGATATTCATGGAAGAGTAGAAGAATACAAAGAATTAAATCCAGGAAAAGTAGCATACTATGATGGAATGATTTATGTTGATTTATCTAAAGTTAAGCCAATGATAGCTATGCCATTCCATCCAAGTAATGTTTATACAATAGAAGAATTAAATGCAAATCTTTTAGATATTTTAGATGATGTTGAAAAGAAAGCATTAGTAAGTCTTGATAATAATAAAGTTAAGTTTACATTAAAGGATAAAGTACATAATGGAAGATTATATGTTGAACAAGGTGTAATCGCAGGATGTGCTGGTGGTGGATTTGAAAATATTTGTGATGCGGCAGATATATTAAGAGGAAAATCAATTGGTTCAGACGAATTCTCATTAAGTGTATATCCAGCATCTCAACCAATATTTATGGAACTTGTTAAAAATGGTAGAATAGCAGACCTTATGGCAACTGGAGCAACAGTTCGTACAGCATTCTGTGGTCCATGCTTTGGTGCAGGAGATGTTCCAGCAAATAATGGTTTAAGTATTCGTCATTCAACAAGAAACTTCCCAAATAGAGAAGGTTCTAAGGTAACAAATGGACAAATTGCTTCAGTTGCACTTATGGATGCTCGTTCAATTGCAGCTACAGCAGCAAACCAAGGTTACTTAACAGCAGCAACAGATATAGATGTTGATTTCACTAAACCAAAATATTTCTTCGATAAATCAATTTATGAAAAACGTGTTTATAATGGAGTAGGAAAAGCAGACCCTTCAGTAGATATAAAATTTGGACCAAACATAGTTGACTGGCCAAAAATGTCACCATTAACTGATAACTTAGTTTTAAAAGTAGTTTCAGTTATACATGATCCAGTAACTACTACAGATGAATTAATACCATCAGGAGAAACTTCATCATATCGTTCAAATCCATTAGGACTTGCAGAATTTACTTTATCACGTAAGGACCCAGCATATGTTGGACGTGCAAAGGAAATTCAAAAGGCTGAAAAGGCTAGAATAGCAGGAGAATGTCCTTGCGAGGCAGTTGAAGAATTAAAACCAATATTAGAAAAAGTAAAAGAAACTTTTGCAGATGTTAATAAAGAAAATACTGGATTTGGTAGTACAATATATGCAGTTAAACCAGGAGATGGTTCTGCTCGTGAACAAGCAGCTTCATGTCAAAAAGTTTTAGGTGGATGGGCAAACATAGCAAAAGAATATGCTACAAAGAGATATCGTTCAAACCTTATAAACTGGGGTATGCTTCCATTCTTATATAAAGAAGATATATGTTTTGATAATGGAGACTATCTATTCATTCCTAACATTGCAAAAGCAGTTGCAAATAAAGAAGATGCAATAAAAGCTTATGTTGTAAATAAGGATATGAAAGAGTTTGAATTAAAATTAGGTGAACTTACTGATGATGAAAGAGAAATCATATTAAAAGGTTGTTTAATTAATTACTACAAAGG